>JBBQXZ010000043.1:0-26219 GCA_038209145.1 Cytophagales bacterium
CCCTTGTCTATTGATATATTAAACCCTGTTGGTGTTTGGCGCATTTTTACTGTTTTGGCCGCAACCAGGCCACTGTTAGCCACCCCTTCCCGCCAAAACCCGTCTCCGGGTGGCATGGCGTTACGAAATTTAATTTTTTCGATATACGCCTGTTCCCAAATCAAAATTCAAAAAATCCGTGTAAACCCGCCCAATCGGCGTCATCTCGATTTTCGGGACAAGTACCGCATTCCATCACGCCAAATTCATCCAAAATCACCCCAACCGGGTTTTGGCGGGAAAGAAATGGCACCCCAACCTTCTCCGCTGCCAAAACGAAATAATAAATTGACGCCCATACCATGGGTTCCGATGTCGCTGCACCTATGGCTATTGAGAGATTAAACCCCGTTGGGGTTTGGCACAGTTTCCCAGTTTTGGAAGCAAACAGGCTACTATTAGCCACCCCTCCCTCTCTTAACCCTACGTTTCCCGGGATTCTCAACTCAAGAGAGGGGCGACCGAATCCGTCATGGGTAAGAAATCCGTTTGATGACGTCATCAAAAGTCCCCCTAAAGGGGGATTTAGGGGGCAAAACGGTTACATCCCAGATTGGCTTAGCGGTTGGGAAAAAACCCCAGCAGGGTGACCGATTTAATAGGCAGAGATTTCAACCCCGGGAAAAAAGCGAAACACAGTTTCCCAGTTTTGGCCACAAACAGGCCACTGTTAGCCACCCCTTCCCGCCAAAACCCGTCTCAGGTTGTCCTTCGGAATATGTGACAATACCCACAGAGACTTTATCCATACCAAAGCCTTTACCACGGCCTTCCGGCTTATGCATGGGATGTTGGAGAAGGTAAACCGACGGGTTGGATATGTTTTGAAGAGGTGGTATTTACATGTGCTTATGCCCGATATTTTAGCATAAAAAAAGCCTTTCTCCTGAATGAAGAAAGGCAAGTACGCACGAGAAGATTCGAACTTCCACACCCGAAGGCACCACCCCCTCAAAGTGGCGTGTCTACCAGTTTCACCACGTGCGCATTAGAAAGGTCTGCAAAAGTAGAAAGGAAATGCCGATCGTGCAAGTGGTAGGTTAAAAACTAAAACACTATTTCCATCTTGATATCACAGCGCTGGTATTTGCCGGATTCGATCGGTACCTCCACAAATCCCAGGCGACGATAAAGGCGTATCGCGGGAGCGAGGCAGGTGTTGCTGTACAGCACGACACGTTTGGCCCTTTGATTCTTGGCCCACGTTATGGCACTTATGGCAAGCTTTTGCCCTACAGACTGCCCCTGCGCCTGCGGGGTAACCCCCATTTTGATGAGTTCATATACCCCGTCCTCTACCCACCTCATGGAAGCGGTACCTATGACCTGTCCCTCGTACTCGGCAAACCACACCTGCCCCCCCTTTTCTATGATATTTTTCCGGGGATGCTCCAGCTGTTCGCGGTCGAATGCTTCCATTGAAAAGAATTTTTCGATCCATTCCTGATTGATAGACAAGAAAAACGGTGCCAAATCATCCCGAAATTCCCTGATAGTAACAGCTTCCATGGTGCAAAAATAGCTGAAAGCAGAACATGTCACAAGAATTACTCCCACGACCGAACTCCTTTTATCCTTTAATTCCCCCATTCCATCAATTATTCTTCAAACAGAAGTAATTTCATTATTAAACTGTTAAAGAACGCATAGCTCAATTTATTTTCGGAATTTTATGTTTACTTTTGCACCTTAATTTAAATGAAAAATGCAGAGTATCCGAAATATCGCGATCATCGCACACGTAGATCACGGCAAGACTACGCTGGTAGACAAGATCATACATGCCTCCAAAATCTTTCGGGAGAACCAACAATTTGAAGAACTCATTCTGGACAACAACGACTTGGAAAGAGAACGGGGAATCACCATTCTGTCCAAAAACGTTTCAGTTCGATATAAAGACACCAAGATTAACATCATTGATACCCCTGGTCACGCCGATTTTGGCGGTGAAGTGGAGCGGGTACTCAAGATGGCCGACGGAGTCATACTTCTTGTTGATGCGTTTGAAGGCCCCATGCCCCAGACCCGGTTTGTATTGAGCAAGGCCCTCGCCTTAGGCCTTACACCCATTGTTGTGGTCAACAAGGTGGACAAGGAAAACTGCCGTCCCGATGAGGTACATGAATCCGTTTTTGACCTGATGTTTAACCTGGACGCCACAGAGGAGCAATTGGGATTCTTCACACTTTACGGATCCGCCAAAAACAACTGGATGGGTCCTGATTGGCAAAACCCAAACGATTCCATTCTGCCTCTATTCGATGCCATCTTAGAATATATCCCTGAACCAAAAATCGATCAGGGAACCCTTCAAATGCAGATTACGTCCCTAGATTATTCCAGCTTTGTTGGAAGGATCGCCATAGGACGTGTCAAGCGCGGCACCATCAAAGAAGGCAGCCAATTGTCCCTTTGCAAGGCAGACGGGGTCATCAGGAAGGTGAAGGTAAAAGAACTCCACGTTTTTGAAGGGCTTGGGAAAAACAAAGTGACAGAAGTAAATGCGGGAGATATCTGTGCCGTTACCGGTATTGAGGATTTTGAGATTGGCGATACACTGGCCGATTTGGAAAATCCTGAGGTACTTCCAAGAATTTCCATTGACGAGCCTACCATGAATATGCTCTTTACCATAAACAACTCCCCGTTTTTTGGCAAGGAAGGAAAGCTTGTAACCTCCAGACACATCAGGGACCGTCTTTTTAAAGAAACGGAGAAGAATCTTGCACTTAAAGTGGAAACCACAGATAACGAAGATAAATTTTTGGTGTATGGTCGCGGGATCCTACACTTGTCAATCTTAATCGAAACCATGAGACGGGAAGGGTATGAATTGCAAGTGGGTCAGCCCCAGGTGATTTATAAATTTGTCGATGGCATGCGTCAAGAACCTATTGAGACGCTATACGTAGATGTACCAGAGACCACCGCTGGAAAAGTCATCGAACTGGCCACCCAACGGAAAGGGGAATTGCTGGTCATGGAACCGAAGGGAGATTTGCAGCACCTGGAGTTTAAAATTCCTTCCAGGGGACTGATTGGACTTAGAAACAACGTACTTACAGCCACTCAGGGCGAAGCAATCATGAACCATCGGTTTACTGCTTATGAGCCTTTCAAAGGATCTATTCCGGGAAGAATAAACGGCTCCCTGATTTCAATGGAAGGAGGGCAATGTACTGCTTATGCCATTGACAAGTTGCAGGATAGGGGGTTTTTCTTTGTGGATCCGGGAGAGGAACTATACGGTGGCCAAGTTATCGGCGAGCATAGCCGGGACAATGACATCGTAGTCAACGTACAAAAAGGGAAAAAACTCACCAATATGAGGGCCTCAGGGTCCGACGACAACACCAAGATTGCACCTGCAAAAAAGTTTTCCCTGGAAGAAGCCATGGAATACATTCAAAAGGATGAATACCTTGAAATTACGCCCAAAAGCATCCGGATGAGAAAAATATATCTGGAAGAAAATGAGCGAAACCGAAAATCAAAAGAGCAACAAGCGCTTTAACCCTCGGAAAGGATGATTTAACGATCATCCTTTTTTTTGGGAAACGAACGGATCAATTGTTTAACTAACCGATCAAAAAGAATAGTCTGGTCATGAAAAAGATAGCTGTATTTACTTCCGGGGGTGATTCTCCGGGCATGAATGCCTGTATTAGGGCTGTAGTCCGTACGGGTATCTATCACGGACTAGATGTATATGGCATCATGTACGGATACGACGGAATGATCCGGGGAGAAATCAAAAAAATGCAATCCCATGCTGTGAGCAATATCCTGCAACGGGGAGGAACCATTCTAAAATCGGACCGATGTGATTATTTTGAGACAAAGGAAGGCCGGAAAAAAGCCTACGAGCAACTGACAAAGCATGGGATAGAAGGACTGGTTGCCATCGGGGGAGACGGTACTTTTACCGGTGCGAAGATTTTTTTTGAGGAATATGGTATTCCCATTGTAGGCTGTCCGGGAACAATTGACAACGATATCTATGGTACGGATTTCACTATTGGATTTGATACGGCAGTAAATACCGCCTTGGAGGCCATCGATAAAATACGAGACACCGCCGCTGCCCACGACAGGATATTTTTCATAGAGGTAATGGGCAGGGACAGCGGCTATATCGGTATTGAATGTGGCATAGGAGGGGGTGCTGAATTGGTAATGGTGCCCGAGACCAAAACAACTGTAGACGATGTGGTCCGATCCCTTAAAGGATTGAGAAAAACCAAGACATCCAGCATCATTATCGTGGCAGAGGGTGACGAAGTAGGTGGAGCGGCAGAGATCATGGAGAAAGTTAAGTCCCAATTTAAAGACGAGGATAAAGAATTTAAAGTAACGACCCTGGGACATATCCAACGTGGCGGAAGTCCAACAGCAAAAGACAGGCTATTGGGGAGTAGGACGGGTATGGCAGCCGTGGAGGGATTGTTGAAAGGAGAATCTAACTGTATGGCCGGTGTAATGAATGACAGGATCGCATATACCTCCTTTGAGGACTGCATCACCAAAACCAAGCCGCTGAAGGAGGATTACCTTCGGCTACAGGAAATATTAAGTATTTAATCAGCGTATTATGGGATTTATACCAATTTTCATCACCTTGGGTGGGTTTGTTTTTTTGTTTGTTATGCTCGTAAACTATAATCTCAACAGCAAGAAGAGATCTTTTTTTATCCGGTTGGAAGCATTGAAAAAAATGGTGGCAGAAGCCTATCCCACAATAACCGTATCGGATAATGTGGAACTGAAAGCTTTGGAGCATCTATACAGGGAGACAAAGAACCGCCCCCCCTCTTCCATTGAAGCCTTGATAGACACTAAAATCAATTCACAATTTGCTGCTTGTAAAATGGCCAGATTTCAATACCAGCAGCTTAAGGAGACCAAGCCGTATTATTTCGTTGCCAAACTTTTTGGTCATGCTGACATCTGATCTTTGATAAATTGTGTGATTTTGTCTAATTCAGACGGGTGAAACCAAGCATAGCTTTTGTCTTTTTTCAACCAAGTCATCTGACGCTTCGCATATCGCCGTGTATTCCGCTTAAGCAGGCGTATAGCTTCTTCACGGTCATAGAATCCCTGTAGGTAATCGAATATTTCTTTGTAGCCTACTGTTTGAAGGGCGTTGAGATGCCGGAAAGGAAATAATACCGAGGCTTCCTCAAACAGTCCGGCAGCTACCATCTGATCCATCCGCAGGTTGATGCGGTCGTACAATTCTTCCCGGTCTCTTTCCAGGGCAATCTTGATCACCTCAAAAGGGCGGTGTACGTTCTTTTTTATCCTAAAACTGCTGAAAGGCTTGCCGGTTCCAATGCACACCTCCAGCGCCCGGATGAGTCGCTGGGGATTGTGAAGGTCTACTTGACTGTGATATATGGGATCTAATTCTCTGAGTTTTTCTTGAAGTACGCCAATGCCTTGTTCGCTGTGAATAACGGTCAATTCTTTCCTGATATGCTTACTCACTTGTGGCATGTCGTCTAGCCCACCTGTGACTGCATCGATATAAAGCCCGGAGCCTCCTGTCAGGATGACCGGATTTTGGTTTTCAAAAAGCCGCTCAATCTTCTGAAGTGCATCCCTTTCAAACTTCCTTACATCATAATCCTCGTGAATCGATAGCGCGTTGATAAAATAGTGCCGGATATCCCGCAGTTCTGTCGCTGAGGGTTTGGCGGTACCTACGTTCATTTCCCTATAAAATTGTCTACTATCAGCCGAGACTATGGATGTATTAAATTTTTTGGCTAAATTTATGCATAAATCGGTTTTACCTACTGCCGTAGGACCTGAAATAACTAAAAGCGTGTTTTTGTTACTAGTCAAAAGTTAGTGTTATAAAATTGGCAAGGGATAGCAAAATAATGAATTTTAAACATGAAAAACAATAAAGTCCTCATTGTCGATGACAATGCACTTAACAGAAGAGTATTTGAAAATATTTTGATGAACAATTATTCATACGATTCTGCCAATGATGGAGAAGAGGCAATAGAAATGATCAAAACAATGGAATTTGATCTCATTCTCATGGACATTCAAATGCCTAAGTTGGATGGCATATCAGCGCTCAGAATCATAAAGGAGGATAATTTGACCGACTCCCCAATCATAGCTGTTTCCGCCTATTCCAATCAGGCCGACCGGGAATATTTTTTGTCCACCGGTTTTGATGATTTTATAGCCAAACCCGTAAAGCCCAGGGATCTTTTGGAAATCATCCGATTTCATTTGGATAAAAGGGGAAACAGGCCGGAAGAAACTAAAGTCAATGCTACTGATTCTGTTTTCGATGAATCAGTTATTTTGCAGTTGATGAAGTACCATACGCTTGACAATATAAAGTCTGTTTATCGGGATTTCTTGGATGAAGCAGAAAATTTAGCCAATGAAATAAAAAATTTATTAAATTTAGAGAAATTTGAAGAAGTTAGTGAGAAATTACATATCATTAAGGGAAATTCCGGAACTTTAGGTATTTCCAATATTTTCATGGTATCTTCCAAGTTTGAAGCAGACCTAAGAAACGATAATTTTGACCTTTTGGACGGATATTATTTGCAGTTGGAAAAGTGCCTTATTGATTTTCGTACAAGCATGAACAACAATAAACTATTTGAAAAGTATGAGTGAATCTAAAAAAGTATTAGTTGCGGAGGATAGTTCGGTAATCATCAACCTTACTAAAAATGTGTTGTTGTTTGACAACTTTAAGATTACTTCAGTAAAAAATGGTAAACAGGTGCTGGAAAAGCTCCAGACCGAAGACTTTGACATCATCCTAATGGACATCAACATGCCAGTCATGGATGGGATTACATGTACCCAAGCCATCCGGGCCCTGCCGGACAAGAAAAAATCCAAAATTCCAATAATAGCCATCACGGGTAATTATAAGAATCATACGCTGGATGACTTCATCAAGCTTGGATTGGACGATTATGTTCAAAAACCACTTGATTATGATTTACTTTTGGCAACTGTAAAAAAACATGCATATAAATAGGGAATGGCCGTCAAGTATACCAAAACCTACCTGGAAAAAATAGAGCTTCTTTTTTCAGAAACGGCATTTAACCTGAGGTACGAAAAGGGAAATTTTAAAAGTGGGTATTGCATATTGAAGAACGACAAAGTAATCATCGTCAACAAATATTTTACCCTTGAGGGTAAGATCAACGCCTTACTGGATATCTTGAAAGAACTTCAGCTAGATCCCGAGTCATTTGAAAATAAAAAATCCCGGGAGTTCTTGGCAGAGCTAAAACAAACAGAATTAAAACTTTGAAAGTTACTTTTCTTGGTACAGGTACCTCCCAAGGTGTTCCGGTGATCGGCTGTGCATGTAGGGTTTGCCAATCGATGGATTTTAGGGATAAGCGATTGAGAACATCCATTCACATAGCCATCGGCAGAAAAAGTTTTGTGATTGATTCGGGTCCCGATTTTAGGCTCCAAATGCTGCGGGAAGGCATCGACCGGTTGGATGCGCTGATTTTCACCCACGAGCATAAAGACCACACGGCTGGGATGGACGATATCCGCCCTTTCAATTTTCTGCAAAAAGCAGATATTCCCATATATGGAACACCACCCGTCATTAACCAGCTTAAGGCAGAATTTGAGTACGTGTTTTCGGACCATAAGTACCCAGGGGCACCGGGAGTGATAGTGAATGAGATCAGCAATAATCCCTTTGAAATAAATGGGGTTACAGTTATACCCATTCAAGTGTATCATCACAAGTTGCCCGTGTTAGGGTATAGGATTGGGGATTTCACGTACATTACCGATGCCAACTACATCCCCGACGAGGAAATTCAAAAAATCAAGGGAACCCGTGTTCTGGTACTCAATGCGCTTCAAATTAATTCACATATTTCACACTTCAATCTAAGCCAAGCCTTGGAAATGGTGGATCAGATACAGCCGGAAAAGGCCTATTTTACCCATATCAGCCACCGGTTAGGCCTAAGTCAGGAAGTCGAAAAAATGCTTCCCCCACACGTCACTCTTGCGTATGACGGGCAGAAAATCCAACTCTGATCCATGCACCTCAACTATCATTTTTTTCAGTATTTATGTCCAGCCTTGGCGGCCAAGCTCTCTTTGGGGGTTGTTTCGGCATGTTTTTCGCAGAGCAAGGATGAATTGGTAGTTACGATTGATCGGGAAAATGGAGAAAACTTCTTTGTGGTAGCCCATCTCTTACCCGCTGCGACCTGCCTGTATTTTCCTGCCGATTTCAAGAGAAGTAAAAAAAACAACGTTACGCTTTTCCCGGATATTCTGGGAGAAAAAATAAGGGAGATCCACCTCCTTGCCTATGAGCGGGCCTTTTCCTTTCGGTTCGAATCTGGGAAAGAGCTCCTATTCAAAATGCACGGTAGTCGTAGCAACGTGCTGTATTTCGAACCAGAAACATCCACACCTCGGCAAATCTTCAGAAACGAGTTGCAGGATGATTGGAAACTTACACCGGAGTCATTGGAAAATCCCCTTGATCTTGGCCGGGAACGGTTTGTGGCATTGGACGGCAATGCGTCTCAGTTTCTTCCCACACTTGGTAAAGCACCCAGGGCCTGGTTAAAGCAGGCCGGTTACCTGGAGACGGATCTGGATACGAGGTTCCAACTGCTGCGGGAGGTACTGGATTTGCTGGACACCTCCTACTTCTCCATTGTTCAGGAAGATGGGCAATACTTGCTGACACTTCTGCCCTCCCCCACAACGATCTACTCCACCCCGGATCCTTTGCTTGCGGCAAACGCCTATCATAAATATGCCGTCATCCGGCAGGGCTTTGACAGGGAAAAGGCCCAATTGATAAAAACGCTTTCAGATCAGCTTAAAAAGACCCACGCCTATACCACCAAGAGTTATCAGAAACTGGAAGAGTTGGAGAACGAAACCTCCCCGGGCCACCTGGCGGATATCATTATGGCCAACCTGCATCAGATTCCTCCCGGGATTGAACAGATAACGCTTTATGATTTTTATCGGGATCAAATGCTGCCTGTCAACCTGAAGCGGGAGCTGAGTCCACAGAAATTTGCCGAAAATCTCTACCGAAAAGCGAAAAACCGAAAAAAGGAAATCGCACAGTTGGAAAAGAACCTGGCAGAAAAGGAAAAGCATGCCGCAATGCTCGAAATGCAAATGGAGGAAGCTGCCATACTGACACATTTTCGAGAGCTTCGTACCTTTTCCAAAGAACAAGGCTTGTCGAGGGCCTCCAAGGAAACGCCCGAAGCTACTCCTTACAAGCGGTTTGAAGCCGATGGATTCGACATTCTTGTAGGCAAATCAGCTAAAGCAAACGATGAACTACTCCGTCGATTCGCATGGAAGGAGGATTTGTGGCTTCATGCCAAAGATGTTTCCGGATCCCATGTGTTGGTCAAATATAAATCAGGATTGACTTTTCCCAAAACCGTTTTGGAGCGGGCGGGTGAACTGGCTGGTTATTATTCCAAAAACAGAAACGAAAGCCTCTGTGCGGTCATATACACCCCTGTTAAATTTGTCCGTAAAGTAAAGGGATCGGCTCCTGGAGCTGTGGTGGTAGACAGGGAGAGCATACTCATGATTCGTCCTGTTGGTCCTGAGGGTGAAAATCAGTAAATATCCACCGTCCCACACATTACAAATCGATACGTGGGACGGTGGATGATGATCTTGGTTTAAGATAAATGAGGAACTAAAGCAATGCCTGTATGCCTATCGCAGGATTCGCATTTAAATTTCAACTGTGAAGCTGAATCCAGAATCCGTGTTTAACTGACTACATGGATTTTAAGCATGTTTGTTTTGCCTTGGGATTTGAGGGGCATGCTGGCGGTATTGATGATAATATCCCCTTCTTTCACGTGATTCTCAGATTTTAGCAACTCCTCGATATCTTGAAAAGTGTCATCCGTGGATATCTGCTTGTCATAATAAAAAGCCCTTACTCCCCAAACAAGGCTAAGTTGTGTAATCAGTTCTTTATTTTTGGTGAACATAAAAATATTTGCGGAAGGGCGGTGAGAAGAAAGCCTAAATCCCGTAAATCCCGAATACGTAATCCCAACGATAGCTGCCGCTCTTACATTTCTGGACAACCTGCTTGCCATAAGGAGCAGGTTGTTGCTCAAAAAGTTTTCTGTGTCTACGGGGATTTTATATAGGTTGTCGTAGATTTCCGCATTCTTCTCGATATAGCCAATGACACTGGACATGGCTTTTACGGTAGCGATGGGGTACTTTCCCGAAGCAGTTTCCGCCGACAACATGACCGCGTCCGCACCGTCCAATACTGCCGTGGCGACATCATTGGTTTCCGCCCTGGTAGGGCGGGGATTCACGATCATGCTTTCCATCATTTGGGTGGCGATGATGACAGGCTTGCTGGCAATCTTACATTTTTCGACCATTTTCTTTTGCCACAGGGGTACCATCTCCATGGGTACTTCCACGCCAAGGTCTCCTCTTGCTACCATGATGGCATCAGTTTCCTTGATGATGGCATCTATATTCTCCAGTGCTTCCGGCTTTTCTATCTTTGCGATTATTTTACAGGATTTGCCAGCTTTATTGATGCGTTCGCGAAGATCTGTGATGTCATCAGCGGTTCGGACGAAGGATAAGGCAATCCAATCTACCTCATTGGCCAGCCCAAATTCCAAGTCAATCAAATCCTTTTCAGTCAGGGATGGGGCTGATACAAGGGTGTTGGGCAGGTTGATTCCTTTTCGGGATTTCAGTATTCCTCCGTGGATCACGGTGCAGTTTACATTCTTTCCGTCCGTGTTGAGTACTACGAGTTCCAAGTTGCCATCATCAATCAGAATTCGGTCTCCCGGTATTACGTCATTGGGCAGATTTTGGTACACCGTACTCACAAGTGAAGCAGTTCCTATGACGGGTTCGTTGGTGATGGCGATTGCATCGCCGGGCTTGATCAGCACGCCATTGTTTTCGACTTCACCTACCCTTATTTTGGGTCCTTGAAGATCCTGTAGAATACCTATGTTTAATTTATTTTCTTTGTTTATTCTTCTGATTTTTTCGATGACTTTGGCATGACCTTCATGGTCTCCATGGGAGAAGTTTAGTCTGAATATATCCGCACCGGCCATCACCAGTTCGGTTAATGTTTCATCGTCATTACTTGCAGGGCCAACGGTGGCCAAAATCTTTGTCTTATTAAAGATAGGTACTCTCATTTTTTAATTTTTAGTGTTTAATACGTTAATAGGTTGTCCCTTGATTTTAATTTTTTGACATCTAATTTGACTACATGCTGAATCTCCTTCATTTTGGAAAGATTTTCAATATACGTATTTATATTTATTTCAAGAGTATAATCCTGAAACAGCAAAAAGTAATCCATTATTTTGAGTTCGGGCACCAAATAACCAGCCCGGCCTGTCACCGGATAGGACCTGTTTCTCAATAATTGGACGAAACCATATTCTTTTTCCAAAATAAATTGAGAAATAATCAAGGCTGGTTGATTGGTGAATTCCATCCTGAAATCCACTCCTTTTTTCAGTTGAAAACCCAGACATGAATTGATCAGCCAGGCCAGTTTATAGTCCTTTAAAGGGGCTACCAAGCCTAAAAGATCAAAATCATAGGATGACTCAACGAGAAGTTTATTTTTCTTCATTTAGGAAGAATTTAAAAAAACAAAGGTAAAAATATTATCATAACTTCTATCTTTGAGCGGAAGTTCTTAAATTTAGTATGTCATTTTTTTTGACATTAAGGTTTTAAATAATTTTCTTTGCGGAGTGTTTAAACTAAACTGATCACAAAATGTCTGAAATTGCACAAAAAGTAAAAGCCATTATCGTAGATAAATTAGGCGTGGAAGAATCTGAAGTTACTCCTGAGGCTAGCTTCACCAATGATTTGGGAGCTGATTCTTTGGATACGGTCGAACTAATCATGGAATTCGAAAAAGAATTCAACATTTCCATCCCAGACGACCAGGCTGAGCAAATCGGAACGGTGGGTCAGGCGGTTAGCTATTTGGAGGCTAACGTTAAATAATCCCACACTTAAAATCATTTTATGAATTTAAGAAGAGTTGTAGTAACAGGTTTAGGCGCTCTTACACCTATCGGTAAAACTGTCCCGGAATTCTGGGCCGGTCTTTCGACAGGTGTAAGCGGCGCCGCACCTATTACCCGATTTGATGCTTCTCTATTCAAGACCCAATTTGCCTGCGAAATCAAAGATTTTGACGTAGAGCATTACCTAGATCGAAAAGAGGCCAGAAAAATCGATCCCTATGCCCAATATGCCATGATTGCCGTGGATGAAGCCATGAAGGACTCGGGCCTGGATCTGGAAAAGATTGATCTGGTAAGGGCGGGAGTTATCTGGGGTTCGGGAATCGGCGGTTTACGCACCTTTCAGGACGAAGTGACCGCATTTGCCACCGGGGACGGCACACCCAGATTCAATCCGTATTTCATACCCAAGATGATTGCTGATATTGCCGCCGGTTTTATCTCCATCAAGTATGGTTTTCAGGGCCCCAATTTTGCCACCGTTTCTGCCTGTGCTTCCGCGACCAACGCCCTGATCGATGCCTTTAATTACATCCGTCTGGGAAAAGCAAATCTGTTTATCACAGGTGGTTCCGAGGCTGCCATTTCTGAGGCAGGTGTCGGGGGGTTCAACGCCCTCAAGGCACTCTCCCAGCGAAATGATTCCCCGGAGACCGCTTCCCGACCTTTCGATAAGGACAGGGATGGGTTTGTCCTGGGTGAAGGAGCAGGCGCCATCATCTTGGAAGAGTATGAACACGCCAAAGCACGCGGAGCGAAAATCTATGCCGAACTGGTAGGCGGAGGAATGACGGGTGACGCTTATCACATGACAGCCCCACATCCGGAAGGTAGAGGAGCTGCCAACGTCATGCGTTTTGCGCTGGAGGATGCCGAAATGAAGCCTGAAGATATAGATTATATCAACGTGCATGGTACCTCCACGCCATTGGGAGACTTCAGTGAAATACAGGCCATACAGCAGGTCTTTGGGGCGCACGCCTATAATATGAACATCAGCAGCACAAAGTCCATGACAGGGCACCTATTGGGCGCGGCAGGTGCCGTTGAGGCCATTGCCTGTATCATGGCTATGAACAACAGCCTGGTGCCACCCACCATCAATCATTTTACGGATGACGAAAAACTGGATTCTGCCTTGAACCTGACTTTTAACAAAGCGCAAAAAAAAGAAATCAATGTGGCGCTGAGCAATACATTTGGATTTGGAGGGCATAACTGTTCCATCATATTCAAAAAATTAAACGGGTAAATTGAAAATACTACGTTTACTCAGATTTCAAGAGCTTGCGTATTCCCGACAAGACAAAAGGCTTGCTCGCGCTGTTAAAATGATAGTGGGTAGCAAGCCTTTAAATTTATCCCTGTACAAACTAGCCCTCAAGCACGCCTCTGTAGCCCAAGAGACAAAGAAAGGCATCAAAATATCCAACGAACGTCTGGAATACCTGGGCGATGCGGTCTTGGGTACCATTGTAGCCGAATACCTTTTTATGAAATTCCCCTACAGGGATGAGGGATTTCTGACGGAGACAAGATCGAGGATCGTCAACAGGGAATCGCTCAATCAGGTAGGCCTCAAAATTGGACTTTCCAATATCGTGGAATCAGAGTCGGGCGTCAAAAACTCTTTTTCTTTTAAATCCATATATGGAGATACCCTAGAGGCACTGATAGGAGCCATTTATTTGGATAGGGGGTATAGGTTTTGTAGAAACTTCGTCAGCAAGCGGGTTATCATGCCTTACTTTGACTTGGATGACATCATCAGTACGACGACCAATTTCAAGAGTAAGGTCATCGAGTGGTCGCAAAAAGATAACCATGGCATCGATTTTATCTTAAAATCTGTCACAGGCACCCAACGATTCAAGGAGTTTATTGTTGAACTGCATGTAGATGGTCAAGTCCTTACCGAAGGGAAAGGAAGTACCAAGAAAAAAGCAGAACAGGAAGCGGCAAAATTTGCCTGTGAACAGCTTCGACTGGCAAATTAATCCATAATCAACTCACCATGTCCACACTCAAAATTGGGGGTGCTACCGTAAACCAAACCCCACTTGATTGGGAGGGTAATTTTCAAAACCTGACCAATGCCCTATTCGAAGCCAAAAAAGCAAAGGTTGAAATCCTCTGTTTTCCCGAGCTTTGCATTACCGGATACGGAAGCGAGGATTTGTTTTTAAGTATGTGGTATCCCCAAAAAGCATTGACATACCTGCAGAAGCTGATTCCGCATGTGGAGAAAATGACGATTTGTGTAGGCCTGCCCATTCGAACGGAAAACCTTATCTACAACTGTGTCGCCGTTATCGAGAACCAAGAACTATTGGGTATTGTCGCCAAACAGTTTTTGGCTATAGACGGGGTGCATTACGAAAACCGGTGGTTTACGCCTTGGACTCCCGGCAAAACCATTTCCTATGATTTTTATGGAAAAGATGTTCCTTTGGGGGATCTTGTTTTTGAGAAAAACGGTTTTCGATTTGGATTCGAAATTTGTGAGGATGCCTGGAAAGGTGATCAGCGACCAGGCTTCCGACTCAAAGACCGGCAGGTTGATTTGATTTTCAACCCCAGTGCGAGCCACTTTGCCATGGGGAAGAGCAAGCTCCGGGAAGACTTGGTCAAATCAAGTTCCAGGCAACTGAAAGCGGCCTATTTCTATGTCAACCTCCTGGGCAATGAAAGTGGAAGGATGATCTTCGATGGTGAGATCATGCTAAGCCAACAGGGAAAACTTCTCTTAAAAAACCGGCTATTGGCGTTCTCCTCCCATCAGCTACTCACCTATGTCCTTTCAAAAAGCGCCGGAGAAAAATCCTCCCTGGTATCCAAGCATGTCAAAAATGAGGAGTTTGTGGCTGCGGCATCCCTGGCTCTCTTTGACTACCTGCGTAAAAGTAAAAGCAAAGGCTTCGTCCTTTCCCTGAGTGGGGGTGCGGACTCCGCTTCCATAGCCATATTGGTAGCCGAAATGGTCCGCCGTGGCGTTGCCGAATTGGGTACGGAAACCTTCCTGAGAAAAATTGGAAGGCATGAAGACATCCATTCCGACAGCAGCATAAAAGCGATAACCGGCGCAATCTTTACCGTTGCCTACCAAGGTTCGGAAAACTCCTCCCATGAAACGCTGAACAGTGCCAGTATGCTGGCGGACAGTATTGGAGCGACTTTCCATGAGTGGAGTATCTCGGAGGAAGTGGGTTCCTATACCCGTAAAATTGAACAGGCACTTGGCAGGTCTTTGACTTGGGAAGGGGACGATATCGCCTTGCAAAACATTCAGGCCAGAGCCAGGTCTCCAATCATCTGGATGCTGGCCAATATCAACCAAGCACTGCTGCTCACGACATCCAACAGGAGCGAAGGGGATGTCGGTTATACCACTATGGACGGAGATACCAGTGGCAGCATTTCTCCCATAGCCGCCGTAGATAAGTCGTTTATCCTGCAATGGCTCAAATGGGCACAAAGAACATTGGGATACAGCGGATTATCAGGGGTAAACTCCCTGCAACCTACAGCGGAACTCAGGCCCCTGGAAAACAAGCAAACTGATGAAGATGACCTCATGCCCTATGCGGTCATCGTGGCGATAGAGCGGCTTGCCATCCGGGACAGGCGTTCACCAGTCGATATTTACCTTATATTGGGAGGGGAACTGGACATACCCAAAGTCACCTTGAAAGGATATATCCGCAAATTTTTCCGACTATGGTCTCGAAACCAATGGAAAAGGGAGCGCCTTGCCCCCTCATTTCACTTGGATGAATTCAATGTAGACCCCAAAACATGGTATAGGTTCCCCATCCTGTCTGGAGGATTTGAGGTAGAATTACGGGAATTGGAAACATTAGAAGAATAATAGTGCTATTTTAGCGAAAAAAAACAGGACATGATGCATGCAGTTTTACAATACATCGTCTGGAGTCCAAATCAGGCAGTTTTTTCCGGATTTGACCGACTGAGATGGTATAGCCTATTCTTTGCCCTAGGGTTCATCATTTCTCAACAGATCATGATGTATATGTTTCGAAAAGAGGGCCAAGATGAGCGGCTCGTAGACCGGCTGACCATCTACATGGTCCTCGCCACGATCCTCGGAGCCAGACTGGGACACGTGCTCTTCTATGAGCCTGAAAAATATCTCAGTAACCCCTTGGACATCCTCAAGGTATGGGAGGGTGGGTTGGCCAGCCATGGAGCTGCCATAGCCATCCTGATAGCCCTTTGGCTGTATGCGAAAAAGACTCCCGGACAAAGTTACCTTTGGGTAGTTGACAGGATTGTCATAGTAGTGGCCATGACCGGCGCACTCATCCGGTTTGGAAACCTCATGAATTCTGAGATCGGCGGTAAAGCCACCGGAACTGACAGTGGGTTTGTTTTTGCGCGCGATACGGAGGAAATCCTCGAAACCTTGAGACTTCCCCTCGAAGATGTATCGGCTTATAAACCAGTAGAAAGAGAAAATGAGTTGACCGGCAATGGGATTGTCCCATTGAATTTTGATCTTAAAGTAACCAAAGGTTCCTTCGAAGAGCCGGAACTGAGGGAAGCCATAGAGCGGGATGTCAAATATGCCCTGACACGGTTTCGAAGTTCTCAGAAATACCTGTCCGAGGATGTATCTGCCCCCCTCAACTACGAACTTTTGGAAAAAGGGGACCACTACCTCGTGGTTGTCAAAACATTTGGGATTACCAAATATCCAACTCAAATCTATGAAGCCCTGTCCTACCTGCTGATCTTTATCCTGCTTTACCTAGGCTGGATGAAATATCAGGCCCGAATACCTGAAGGCTTGTATCTTGGCTTGTTTTTAATATCTGTATTCGGAATGCGGTTTATATGGGAGTTTTTGAAGGAAAATCAGGTAGATTTTGAGGAAGGTTTGACGTTCAACATGGGGCAGGCATTGAGCATACCCCTGGTGATGGGAGGGATTGCATTGATTATCTACGCCTTGAAAAAAGGATCTTCCAAGAATCTGGGACAGTAACCAATCCATATGGACCTTAAAAATAAATCAAGGCACCGGATCGTGTCCGTAACCTCCCCAAGGGTGGCACCTTGCAATCCGTTTGACTCCAAGCCATCCTCCTTTAAGGACTCCATGGCGTTGTATGGCTTCTTTCATGTAGTGGCTGCAGGTAGGGGTAAACCTACATGATGCCGGAAACAATGGGGATATCAAATATTGGTAGACCAATATGGGGAAAATGGCAATGTTCTTGAATAGTTGTTTCAACTTTTGCGTATTTGATATACTAAATTAAATATGTATCGGTTTAGTTCTTGGAACCCCTCTAAATATCCTGTAAATTTGAATTATTGTCTTCGACATTCCTTACTGCTTCTTTTGGTTTTGTTCTGTTCTCTGCTTAAGGGATCGGGTGAAATTTTTGCTCAAACACAACCAACAGAAGAAGAACTCCCCAAAAGTCAAGTTCCCGAAAAGGTGACGGTGAACAATATCTTTATTGTTGGTAATGAAAAGACCCGAAGAAGAATCATTCTAAGGGAAATGGATTTGAGTATAGGAGTTACCTATGCGTGGGAAGATTTTATAGCCCTATTAGCTGCGGATAGAAAAAAAATATACAACCTTCTGCTTTTCAATACAGTAGAGCTTACTCCTCTTTTCACCTCGGAGGATCAGGTGGAATTGCTTCTAACGGTAAAGGAACGTTGGTACATTATCCCCAGTCTTATATTTACACTGGCAGACCGAAATTTTTCCGAATGGTGGATCAACCAAAACAGAGATTTTTCACGGGTGAATTATGGTGTCAAGTTGGACCACAACAATGTGGGAGGGAGGAATGAAAAATTCCGGATGATCGGACAATTGGGCTTCACGCAAGCACTGGATCTACAATACACAAAACCATACATAGACAGAAAACAGCGGCACGGGCTGGCTACGCGGTTCACCTATTTTACCAATAAGACCATTGGAGTAAGGTCTGGAGATAACCGTCAGTTTTTCTACACGAGTGAAGATGAGGATATTCTTAGAAGGGTCATCAACGCCTCCCTGACGTACACCTATAGAGGCAGTTACTATAATTTTCACAACGTGACCCTGGGGTATCAAGACAACAAAATCCACGAGGATGTACTGTTGCAGAATCCTTTATACTTTCCTGATTCGAAAACCCAAATTCAATATTTTGTCGCCTCTTATTCTTATCGGCACGATAAAAGGGACAATATAGCCTACGCCACTGAGGGGCAGCTTCTGAATCTGAGATTGACTCAATACGGACTCTTGGGGGGAGATGACATCCGGGAAACGGAAATTTCGGTAGTGGCTAACAAATACACGCGTTTTGGAAATAAAATTCACTTTGTCAGCGGAGTATCTGCCTCCACCTTCTTGAGTAAAAGACAACCCTATACTTTGGTAAGGGGAATCGGATACAAACCGGATTTTATCCGAGGATACGAAATCAATGTCATTGAGGGACAGCAGACTATTGTCCACAAAAACAGTTTAAGGTACGAGCTACTAAATCTATCTTTTGACATTTCCGCTTTTATGCCCATTGAAGAGTTTGCCGTTTTCCCATTTCGGGCTTACCTCAGTGCCAATTTTGACCATGGCTATGTCAACGACAAAAACCGCATTCCAGAAAACCTCAGGCTTACCAACAAATACCTCTACGGCTATGGATTGGGCTTGGATCTTGTATCCCTTTACGACCTTGTTTTCCGCTTCGAATATTCCATTAACAATCAGGGAACAGGTAATTTCTTCATCAATGTAAGATCACCGTTATAAAATTTTTCTTTTGTTTTTCAATTACATTTTTCTTCATTAAATTAACGCTGTTTTTCTAGTTGTTTTTCTCCCTTTTATTTTATGAAAAGGTTAGGATATATTTCTTTGGTGTTGCTTTTGGCCGATGGACAGTTGGTAATGGCGCAAAGTGGTGTGGAAGTTCTACCCCGGGGAGCCAGGAGTATGGGACTTGCCAATGCAAACGTGACCTTGGCGGATGCATGGAGTGTGTTCAATAATATTGGAGGAATAGGCAGTGTGGAGGAGTCCGAATTTTTTGCCGGATACGACCATAGGCTCGGGTTAAACGAGCTGACCACCTTAGCTGCCGGAGCGGTATTGAAGGGTTCATCGGGTGCGTGGGGACTAGGTTTATCCAACTACGGAGGAGAGTTGTTCAATCAACAAACTATCGGCATAGGCTACGGCAACCAGTTGGGAATAGCCAGCTTGGGGATCAAAATCAATTATTTCCAAACCAATATTGAAGGATTTGGAAGAGGGGCGGCCCCCGTTTTGGAGCTGGGAGGAGTGGCCGAACTGACACCCTGGCTGTTTTTTGGTGCCCACATGTACAACCTAAGTAGGTCCAAGCTTAGCCGGGTTACCGGTGAATATTTGCCGATGATAGTAAGATCCGGGCTTTCCTTCCGGCCAACAGAAGGCCTCATGATCAATCTTGAGGCCGAAAAGGAGGTTTATCTTGCCCCGCAACTAAAATTGGGGATCGAATATAGCCTGAGTGATAAACTTTGGGCAAGAACAGGCGTCAATACCCACCCCCAGCAGTTGTTTTTTGGTATTGGTTTTTCACCCAAGAGGTACCGTTTTGACTATGCCATGAGCCAAAACCACCAGTTGGGGTTTACCCATCATGTGTCCTTCAATTATTTGTTGAATGAGCCGTGAAACGATTTCACCCCATACCGATTTTAATGGCCTTGCTTTTTTTTGAGCGGGGAGGTTATGCCCAAGAGGAAATCCGCGGTGAAATTGACATAGAAGCCTTTATCGAGGAATTGTTTGCCATACAGGAAGAGGAAATCAACTACGAGGACCTCTATGAAAGCTTGCTTCAGATTCACCTAAACCGGCTTTCTCTCAATCAAGTCCAGGCGGAGGGACTTCAATCGCTCTATATCCTTTCTCCCCTTCAGGTAAACAGCTTTCTTGTCTATAGAGAGGAAGTGGGGCCTTTGCTGTCCATCTACGAGTTGCAGGCTGTCCCACACTGGGACCTGGAAACTATCCGGAAAATTGCACCCTTTGTCTCACTTCGAAAAGCTGGCAGTCAGGGTGCTGAAAATCTTTGGTCCCGAATGAAAAAGGAACGCGATGCCTATCTCATCGCAAGACATCGGAGGGTGTGGGAAACCCGTCGGGGCTTCACTCCTCCCGATACGCTAAGTGGCGGCCGACTTTCTACCCGCTATGTCGGTGATCCCAATGACATGTATCTACGGTTCAGAATCCAACATGCCAATGACTTTAGTATTGGGGCCACATTGAATAAAAGCCAAGGGGAGGCACTCACTTGGGATCCAGTGACAAGGCGTTATGGGTTTAATTTTGCGTCTTTTCACGCAGCCCTACAGCAAAAGGGTAGGTGGAAAAGCATTGCGCTGGGTGACTATCAGCTTCAATTTGGCCAGGGCTTGGTGTATGGGGCAGGGTTCTCGGTGGGAAAGGGGGCAGAGGCCATCACCACAATCCGCCGGAGTACCTTGGGAATTCGTCCTTATAGCTCGGTAGTGGAATTCGGCTTTTTCAGAGGAGCCGCTGCCACCTATCAGCTTGGCAATTGGGAAGTGACGGGTCTTTATTCCCGCACTCCCCGGGATGCGCGTGTTCAGATACAGTACGACAGCTTAGACCAGCCCGAGGAATTCTATTCATCCTTACTTCGCAGCGGTCTCCACAGAACTCCATCAGAAATAGCTGCCAAAGCCCGGGGCGGGGAGGAAAACGTCGGGGGGAATATCCACTACCGAAGCCCGGACAAGAACTCCCAATGGGGGGTGAATACTCTGTTTTCCACTTACAGCCAACCCTTTATTGCCACTCCCAGAATATACAACACGTTCGAATTTCGGGGGAAATCCAACCAGGTACACAGCACCTATTTTTCACATAATTATCAGAATTACTTTTTTTTCGGGGAGACAGCTATTTCAAAAAGTGGCGGTCAGGGGACCGTAGTTGGCCTGATGAGCAGCCTGCACCCACACGTGAACCTGTCCCTGCTTTGGAGAAAATTTGACCGGAATTTCCATACTTTCTATGGAAATGCATTTTCCGAAGGAACCCGTCCAATCAATGAGGAAGGGATTTACCTGGGCCTTTCCTTTTCCCCCAGCAGAAAATTTTCCTGGAACGTTTATTTCGATTATTTCAAGTTTCCCTGGATGAGATTTAGGGTATATGCTCCCTCCCATGGAAGTGAATGGCTTTCAAGATGGAGCTACAGACCTGATAAACGCACCCACTTGTTCCTGCAAATCCGCCAGGAAACCAAAAGCAGAAATTTAACCGCTGCTTTTCAGGAAAGCCCTACCAATCTGCTTGCTCCGGGGAACCGAAGGAACCTGGTGTTTAGCCTTGATCACCAATTCTCTTCTCAATGGTCCATGAAATCGCGCATACAGGCCAGTTCCTTTGAGCTAAACGGAGCCAAAACTTCCGGCTTTGCCCTTGTGCAGGATTTACAGGGACAATGGGACAAGGTGAGAATTAGCGGCAGAATAGCTTTATTTGATACCGATGATTATGAAAACAGGCAATATGTCTATGAACAAAATGTGCTTTGGGCCTTTTCACTACCTGCCTATTATGGTCAGGGATTCCGGTATTATTTACTGGGGCAATTGCGTATAAGCCCACAGCTGACGTTATGGGGAAGATGGGCTAAAACAACCTATACCGATAGAGAACGTGTCGGTACAGGCCTTCAGGAAATAATGGGAAATACCCTAACCGAAACTACGGTCCAGCTAAGGTATCAGTTTAACAGGTAAGCATGCCCAATCCAATTGTACGGAGTCTGACGTTAGATCCCGGATTGTTTTTTCAGCAGGTCCCTGATTTCTTCCAACAAAATTTCCTGTTTATTTACGGTTGGTGGGGGAATAGTATCCGCCACTTCTTCTTTCTTTTTGAGCCGATTGATCAGATTTACTATTATAAAGATAGCAAAGGCCATGATGGTGAAATCTAAGACTACTTGGATAAATGCACCGTAATTTAAAGTAACGGCAGCTATTTGTTCCCCTGCTTCACTAATTTTGGCATCTTTGAGCACGACGGCCAAGTCAGAAAAATCAACCCCGCCTACCAGAAGGCCAATGGGGGGCATGACGATGTCAGCCACTAAAGAAGAAACAATCCGCCCAAATGCCCCACCAATAATGACGGCGACGGCAAGATCCACCACATTGCCACGGACCGCAAAATCCCGAAACTCTTTTATCAAACTCATAGTTTTAACATGTTACAATGATTGGTATAGAAAATTGATTTAGGGAACAAGATAGCTTTTCATTTAAAACAATTTATATTCTGAAACACTTTTTTTAGCTGTTAAACAACAAACTTATCACTTATGAAAAATAGAGTTGCCGAAACTCCACCAAGGGCTAAAAAAATCAACAAAACCCTCCTCGCTCACGACCATACCCGGGTTGATCCCTTTTTTTGGATGAATGACAGGGAAGACCCGGAAGTGATCGCCTACCTGAATGCTGAAAACAACTATACGAAAGTGCAACTGGGTCATACGGAAATGTTCCAGCAGCAGCTTTTGGAAGAGATGAAAGGCAGAATTAAAGAAGATGATTCCAGTGTCCCATACTTTAAGGGAGGTTACTTCTACTATCACCGTTTTGTCAAAGGTGGCGAATATCCCATTTATTGTAGGAAAATGGACAACCTAGATGCAGCGGAAGAAATTCTTTTAGATGTCAATGAACTGGGCCGAAACGAGTCCTACTTTCATGTAGGAGGACTGGGCGTATCCGAAGATGGGCAGCTCTTAGGCTATGCCGCTGATAATATGGGCAGGAGAATCTATCAGCTTGTATGGAAAGACTTACGAACTGGCGATAACCTGATCGACGTAGTCAAAGATACTACGGGAAACTTTGTCTGGGCCAATGACAACCGCACTGTATTCTATTCCAAACAGGATCCGGAAACCTTGCGATCTTACAGAATCTACAAACATAAGCTAGGTGAATTGCAGGAAAACGATGAAATCGTATATGAAGAGGAGGACAAAACCTTCACCTGCCACGTGAAGAAATCCAAGAGCAAATCGTATATTTTCATTGCTTCGCAAAGCACCCTTTCCTCCGAATATCGCTTTGCACCCGCAGATGACCCAAGCCAAACCTTTCTTGTGTTGCAGGGAAGGATTAGCGACTTGGAATACGACGTCGAACATGCAAGAGAGGAATTTTATATCCTGACCAACGCCCAGGGTGCGGAAAACTTCAAGCTCGTAAAAACCTCCGTGATCCATCCGGGCATGGACAATTGGGAAGATGTCATACGCCACAGGGAAAACGTCTTGCTGGAAGGTTTTGAATTGTTCAACAACCACCTGGTGCTGGAAGAGCGGTTTAATGGATTGACCCGGCTTCAGGTAAGATCCTGGGACGGTGCCCAAAAACACTACATCAGAATGGACGAACCCACCTACACGGTTGGGACGGGGTATAATCCGGAATTTTATACACAGATACTCCGTTTTGGCTACAATTCCCTTTGTTTCCCGAATACAACCTATGATTACGACATGGTAACGAGGGAAAAGACGCAACTGAAACAACAAGAGATCGTCGGGGGCTATTCCCCGGAGGAATACCAATCCGAGAGGTGCTGGGCTACAGCGGCGGACGGTACGGAGGTGCCCATTTCGCTGGTCTATAAAAAGGAACTCTTCCAGAAGTCGGGTCAAAACCCGATGCTTCTATATGCCTATGGATCCTATGGGTACAGCACGGATCCTACCTTTAGCAGCAGCCGATTAAGCTTGCTGGACAGGGGGTTTGTCTATGCGATTGCACACATCCGGGGAGGGCAGGAGATGGGCAGGTATTGGTATGAGCAGGGGAAAATGTTGCAGAAGAAAAATACCTTTTCCGATTTTATCGCCTGTGCGGAATTTTTGATCGGCGATAAATATACGGCACCTGACAAGCTCTTCGCCATGGGGGGTAGTGCCGGTGGTCTCTTGATGGGAACCGTGATCAACTGGAGACCGGAGCTGTTTAAAGGAGTGGTTGCATCAGTACCGTTTGTGGACGTGGTGACTACCATGCTGGATGAGACCATCCCCCTTACAACGGGGGAATTTGATGAATGGGGTAACCCCAAGGTAAAGGTTTATTATGACTACATGCTTGCCTATTCGCCTTATGACAATGTACGAAAACAAAATTACCCAAATCTGCTTATCACCACAGGCCTGCACGACAGTCAGGTTCAGTACTGGGAGCCCGCCAAGTGGATAGCGAAACTTCGCGACACGGCAACCGGCGATGCGGTAATCCTTCTACATACCAATATGGAGGCCGGCCATGGAGGTGCTTCTGGAAGGTTTCGCGCACTCAGGGAATTAGCGATGGAGTATGCCTTTATCCTTGATCTTGCCGATAAAACATCCTGATGAAAAAGGCCAAAAAACCGGGCGGTTTGCATTAAAAAATGTACCCGGTTTTTTGTTTTCTTTGAGGGGGGATGTCATTTTGGTTTGAAAATGAAGTTGTCTTAATTTTTTTGCATAAATGAAATTAAATAGCTATATTAAATGCTGTTAAAATGGAGATTGGAATCTAAACTTCAAACAGTCCCTTGTTTATATTCATTATGAGGTAGATAGCTTATAAGCGACTTAAAATAATCCTCCAAAGTCAACATGTTGGGAAGTGAAGTTCTCTTAAATCAACCATTAACAGACCAAAACCTATTTGCATGAAAATAGAACAAAACCAACATTCGGCGATTTACGATGAAATGTATGATGCCAACGGCAATCCAAGGCCTCATGCCAGGCTTTTCCATGAATTCCTTACCACTACCCCCCAGAAGCGGCTTAGTCGGCTACAATTTTCTGCCGACAAAGCCCAGATGGCCATGGGCATGACTTTCAATGTCTATCATGACAAGCAGGGGGTAGAAAAGATTCTTCATTTGGATATCATACCCCGAATCATTCCCGGGAGTGAGTGGGAAATGTTGGATCGGGGCCTAAAACAGCGTATTCATGCCCTCAACTTGTTTTTGCAGGATATCTACAATGAAGGAAAAATCCTAAAAGACAAAGTCATCCCTGAGGATTTGATTCTGGGAAGTAAGGACTACCTGAAGCCCTGCAAGGGGATCACCCCGCCCAAAGGCATCTGGTGCCACATTACGGGGACAGATTTGGTCAGAGACCAAACTGGGGGATATTTCATACTTGAAGACAATTTAAGATGCCCTTCAGGGGTGTCCTATATGTTGGAAAGTAGGGAAATTATAAAACGAGCTTTTCCAAACCTGTTTAACAGCCTCGGAGTCCGCCCTGTTTCCGATTATTCTACCAAATTGTTGAATATGCTGCAAAATCTTTCAGATAAGCAAAAACCCGTCATCGGACTTCTTACTCCCGGCATACACAATTCGGCCTATTTTGAACATTCCTACCTCGCCCAACAAATGGGCGTTGAGCTCGTCAGTGGGATGGATCTGTTGGTAAAAGATAAGCATGTTTATATGCAGACAACGAAGGGGCTGGAACTGATAGATGTTATTTACCGCAGAATTGATGACGTCTATCTGGATCCATTGGCGTTCAGGCCGGACTCCATGCTGGGAATTCCGGGTCTTTTTGAAGCGTACAAAGCTGGCAACATCGCCATAGCCAATGCACCCGGAACAGGTGTGGCTGATGACAAGGCGGTATATGCCTACGTCCCCCGTATCATCAAGTACTACCTGAATGAAGAACCCATTCTCTCCAATGTACCCACCTACCTCTGCAGGGAGGAGCAGGACAGAAAATATGTGCTGGAAAACATAGCCGATCTGGTAGTAAAGGAAACCAATGCCGCAGGCGGATATGGCATGCTAATCGGGCCTAAATCCACCAAGGAGGAACATGAGAAATTCCGTCAGTTGATCAAGTCCAACCCGACTAATTACATCGCCCAGCCAACATTGTCCCTATCCACTGTACCTACAATCATTGACAACAAATCCATCGAAGGCAGGCACGTGGATCTTAGGCCCTATATTCTGTATGGCCAAGAAATCGAGGTGAT
>JBBQXZ010000044.1:0-26155 GCA_038209145.1 Cytophagales bacterium
GAATATCATTTAAAAAAAATAATCTATTTATCTGGTGTCAAATTGGATACCTTGGGCCAAGGGCAGCTGATTGCCGTAATTGATGGTATTGGTCTGCCGCCGCATATAGGCTTTCCAAGCATCAGAACCGGATTCCCGTCCGCCGCCTGTTTCCTTTTCCCCGCCAAAAGCCCCACCGATTTCCGCACCGGAGGTCCCAATGTTCACATTGGCTATTCCGCAATCGGACCCCGCTGCCGATAGAAAGCGGTGGGTCTCCCGAATATCAGTGCTCATGATGGCTGAAGACAACCCTTGAGGAACATCATTATGGATCTGAATTGCCTCCTCCAAGGTGCTGTATTTCATCAGATATAGTATGGGGGCAAAAGTCTCTTGCTTTACCATCTTAAAATGGGGTTCAACTTCGTAAATGCAAGGCTGAACGTAACAGCCGGACTCAAACCCTGGGCCTGTCAATACGCTAGGGCCTACCACGACCCTTCCTCCTTCCTTTTCGACTTCCTTTACGGCAGCTAGGTACTGGTTTACGGCTTCCTGGTCGATCAAGGGTCCCATGTGGTTGGACTCGTCCAACGGATTCCCGATTTTTAACTGGGCGTAGGCTCTCTTGAGGCGGTTTTTGACGGCTTCGTACACTTCCTCATGGACGATAAGCCGACGGGTGCTGGTGCATCGCTGGCCGGCTGTCCCCACGGCACCAAAGAGTGCTCCACGCACAGCTATATCCAAATCGGCACTGGGCGTAATGATAATGGCATTGTTTCCGCCAAGCTCAAGAATCGTCTTTCCCAAACGGCTAGCCATAGCTACGGCAACGGCTTTTCCCATCCGGGTAGAACCTGTCGCTGAGATCAGGGGAATCCTTGGGTCTTCCGCCATCCAGGCACCAACGTCTGCCCCTCCACAGATCAACCCCGATATTCCGTCCAGAAATCCGTTTTGGGCAAAAACTTCCGCCGCTATTTTTTGACAGGCAATGGCCGTCAACGGCGTTTTTTCGGAAGGTTTCCAAATACACACGTTGCCACAAACCCAGGCAATCATGGCGTTCCAGGACCAAACGGCCACGGGAAAGTTGAAGGCTGAAATAATTCCGACAACCCCAAGCGGATGCCATTGCTCCATCATCGTATGATTGACCCTTTCGGAGGGCATGGTCAAGCCATAGAGTTGTCGGGATAAGCCAACTGCAAAGTCACAGATATCAATCATCTCCTGAACCTCTCCCAGTCCTTCCTGGAGGGACTTTCCCATTTCATAAGAAACCAACGTCCCCAAATCACTTTTCTTCTCCCTGAGGACCATGCCAATCTGGCGTACAATCTCCCCCCGTCTGGGTGCAGGTACCTCTCTCCAAGTTGTAAATGCCTCCTGCAGATCACTAATCAATTGCTCGTAAGTCTCCCTGTCCGTTTGACCGGCTTTAGAAATCAACTTTCCATCCACGGGAGAAAAGGATTCCAGGTATTCACCTGTTGACGGATACAACGATTTCCCGGAGCTCGATCCCGGATTTTCAGCAGATAGGCCCAAATTTGACAAAACTAGAGGAAGTTGTAGGTGATTCATAGTTGTGAAACCAATTGGTATAAGGTAAAAATAGTAAAAAAGGCCGTTCCCGAGAGAACAGCCTTTTTTCAGAGAGAAATAAATTTTTTTTATTAAGGTTTGATGTCGTAATACGACCGCTGACCGTTGGGATAAACGCCCAGAATACTTACCTCTTCACCTTTGTAATTCTTAAGTGCTTCGCTAATTTCTGAGGCAGAATTGATTCTTATCCTCCCAATTTTCGTGATGATAAATCCGGGTTTCAATCCAGCTTTAGTCCACTCCTCATTTTCTATACCGGTGATAGCCGCTCCACCCTCGATTTCGAGCCTTTCTTTCACATTTGCCTTGATGTCTTCGAAAACCACCCCTTCAAATTCCTCGCGCTTGGGTACTTCTTTGATTACTACTTTGGTGGTTCCTGAGAAATTCCTCAAGGTAGCTGTAGCACTCATTTCATTCCCATCTCTCAGGAATTTAATGTCTACCTTATCACCTGGACGCTTGCGAGCCACTCTTTCTTGAAGAGCTGAAGTAGTATAGGTAGTGTAGCCATCTATTCCGATGATCACATCACCTTTTAGAAGTCCAGCCTCTTCTCCCCCACTTCCCTCATTGACACTGGCTACATACACTCCCCTGCTTGCCTTGATCTTGACTCCTTCACGGGCTTCAAGTTCGGGACTAATATCCTGAATCTGCACGCCAATTAATCCCCGCTGTACGGTACCGTACTCCAACAAATCTTCCGTCACCTTTTTCACAATCGAACTTGGTACGGCAAACGAATAACCGCTAAAGCCTCCAGTTCTTGATGCAATCGCAGTATTTATACCAACGATCTCACCTGACAGATTTACCAGGGGACCGCCGGAATTACCGGGGTTTACCGCCGCATCTGTCTGAATAAAAGATTCTACTTGAAGGCCATTATCAACCCTCAAAATCCCGATATTCCTTGCTTTGGCACTGATAATTCCCGCAGTTACAGTAGAGTTCAACTCGTAGGGATTGCCAACGGCCAACACCCACTCACCTACCTTGGCCTCATCAGAGTCACCAAAAGGTATAAAAGGAAGTCCACTTTCTTCGATTTTCAACAAGGCCAAATCAGTAGTGGGATCAGTACCGATTACCTTTGCCACATATCTTCTGTTGTCTTCCAGGGTAATGTCGACTTTGGTCGCATTTTCGATGACGTGATTGTTAGTCACAATGTACCCGTCTTGGGAAATCAACACCCCAGATCCGGAGCTTCTTCCTTCCCTGGGCGGTGCCTCCCCACGGGGAGATGGTGATCTAAAGCCGAAGAACTCTTCCAACGGATCTACCTCTCCCTGTCTGCTGGCGACTGAGACACTGCTGCTCACATGCACCACCGCAGGAGTCACTACTTGTGCTGCCGCTACAAAATTTATCCCTTCGGGAACTATAAACTTTTCATCGTTTAACCAATTGACAAGGCTTGCACTCTGCCGCTCCGCAAATTCAGTCGTGGAGGTTTGGTTTGTCTGGAGGACACTCACTCCCAATAAGGCAACTAACCCTCCAATTAAGGAAGCAAGTACGATTCCTAAGAAAAACTGTTTTTTGCTCATTTTATACCTTTTTTTAGATTCACTATTACCACGTATTAACTTTATATTTGTTCTTTTAAAACGATGTCATCCATGCTATTGCCCCAATTTTTAACACCTTTTAACCCTTAAGGCTGAAAATTTATCGCAAATGGAAACATTTGGCAATCATTTTATTTTATACTAAAGAACCATAATCATGCCATGATGTTTGGATTTTGGGAAGAATTGGCCTATGTTTTTATTTCATGCTTTATTCATCAATTGAATCAGCCTCAACTTTTTTTAGAAATAGATACTTAATATAATATTTTTTATGCAATTTTCTTGTTAATTACTCCTATCTCTTGACACACATCATACATCCTTTCGGTTTTTCATTACTTATCAGGCAGTCGTTTCTCTTTTTTACGGGAGGGTTGATCTTCTTTCTTGTTTTTTCTATTTCCGCAGAAGCCCAAACGCTGGATAATTTGTTGAAGGGAGTGGGCTTGGAAAAATCCGATACTGTCACAATGTCGGATTCCGTCGATCGAGGTCCCTTGTCGCTGGAAGAGATCATCCGCCAAAATGAGACTTACTTTGAAATGCTACAATCCGGAAAGAGCAGGTTGCAACGAGTATATGACACGACTTATCTGTCTGTAGAAATCCCGATCATAGAGCGGATTATAGAACGCATCAACGAGAGCTTTGATACAGAAGAAATAAGCTTCAACCTTCAATACTTAAATGAGTTGGAAAATTTAATGGATGGGTATGGGGTTCAGGTTAGCCGGTGGCAAAACGAAATTAACAAGCGGACCGAAACTTATCTAGAATTAGGCAGGAATATTGCTGAAATACGTACCAATTATAATCGAGGCGTATCTATTGTAGATTCAGTTTCCCTCCCCACCTTCAACCTGCAGTGGGATCTTCTATTTAATCGCCTGATAAAGACCGACAGTCTCTACAGACATCATCATTCCTTTGCTTTGGATTTACAAAGTAAATTGTCTGGTTTAATTATCGGCATCAATGACATCAAAGATGAAATTAGAGAAAAGCAACGGAGAATCCGTAGTGGCCTTTTTCAAAAAGAATCCCCCTACATTTGGCAAAAAGACCTTACCGATGAATCAAATCCTATTATTCCCCTGATTGGGGAATCAATTATCTTGAATAAAGTAATTCTTAGGAGTTATCTGAAAGGAAATATTACCATTGCAATAATCATCATCTTACTAGGAGTGGGTCTATATGCGTGGTTTACCTACCTGATTAGGACGATTTCGAGAGAAAAGGAATTTTCGACCCTCATTCTTGAGCGCACCAAATACCTGACTTTTTCGCCTTTAATATGTAGTCTTTTGAGCATCTTAACCTTGGCACCGTATATTTTTCCCTATCCGCCAAATACGGTGCTATTTTTATGCCTTTTGGGGATGGCAGGAAGCTCTACCATTCTCCTTCGGCAGGTACTTTTCACCAAGGTGTTTCGATTATGGGTATTTATGGTGGTCAGCCTAATCATTTTCGGAGTCAGCAATTTACTTATCGAACATTCCTTTCAGGAAAGGTTCTATTTAATTGGCTTATCCGTTATTGGAATCACTATTGGACTAAAGGCAATTTTTCTTGTCAATAAAACCCCGGATCAATATCCCCAGTATTTGGGTTATCTGATCTATCTCTACCTGGGGATGCAATCCCTCTCCGTGATTTTTCAAGTATTCGGAAGATTTAGTCTGTCCAAGTTACTGGCCGTCACATCTACATTAAGCACCATGCAGGCTATCAGTTTGTATATGTTTGTATTGGTGATCATGGAGGCTATTTACCTGCAATCTGAAGTCGCACAGTCAAATCAAAAAGAATTTACCAATTATCTTAACTATAAAAATATTTACCGTCAGTTAAACAAGATTTTCATTACCCTGGCTATCTTTATGTGGTTCTATTTTTTGACGCTGAACCTTTCCATCGATGATTTGATTTACAATACGATTGCAACTTTTCTTTCAGCGGTGCGGACCATAGGAAATAGTGCCTTCACCTTTGGTAGCCTTCTTATATTTGTAGTTGTCATATGGTTTGCTTCCATTCTGGCAAGAAATATCGCCTATTTTGCGGCCATAAAAGACAGTCAGAAAGCCGACTTGCGTGATAAGCGGCTGGGCTCATCCATCCTGCTGATCCGGTTGGCGGTATTAATTGTCGGTTTTTTTACGGCCCTTACATTTTCCGGCATATCCCTTGACAAGTTGGCCATTGTCCTGGGTGCACTCAGTGTGGGTATTGGTTTTGGTCTGCAGACCATTGTCAATAATTTGGTGTCTGGAATCATCCTAGCCTTCGAAAGACCCATACAAATCGGGGATGCCATAGAAGTGGGTGGCCGCACCGGTGTGGTCAAGGAAGTAGGCATCCGATCCAGCACGCTACAATCATACGACGGATCCGAAGTCATCATCCCCAACGGGGACCTGCTTTCCCAACACCTCATCAACTGGACACTTTCCGACCGAAAAAGAAGAATAGAAATAATAATCGGGGTCGCTTATGGTTCAGACCTTAAGTTGGTTCAAGAGGTACTCTTTAAGGCGATGAAAAAAAATGAAATCCTATCCCTCCCTGAGCCTCATGTATTTGTCCACAATTTCGCTGACAGTGCCGTGGAATTCAGGTTATTTTTCTGGGTGAGCAATTTTGATACGTGGCTAGGTGTGAAAAATCAAGTGATGCTGGACATTTACGAGTCCTTTGACGCTTCGGGGATCGAAATACCCTTTCCCCAGCGGGATGTTCATGTCAAAACAAATATTTCTGAAAACCCTGCTGAGTCGAGAGAGGACGTTTGATTCCAGCAGCCAATAAAAAAATCTTATCATACCAAATTTTTTCGCCACCCTCCCATGGTACCTTATAAGGAAAATTAGCCCCACCTGCGACAATAAGTACCTCATCGCTCACCCTGCAAACATGCCGGCGAATCCTTCTTTATCGGGAAGTGTTGGAAAGCCCTTCCAGTGGATTTCCTGCCCTACTCCTACCTGGCAAAATGAAATACTTGAAACAACCCCAAGTATGACAGGAATGTAATTCTTGTTAAAGTTGAAAAATTGACGGAATGAGGTCAACAGGGATTTACCTCGAAGGATTAATTCATGTGAATTTCTTCTCATGAGGAAAAGGGCATTGGTTCAAAGGGAAACAGGGGTTTTCTCCTATTTTGATAAGGCAGGTATTGCATATCAGCCCGAGTGACACCGGGAGTATTTACCCGAATCAGGTGTTTGCATACAGGCATATAAGCCGCCAAAGGCGCATTCACTCCTTTGGCTACCAATACTTGAAAGTCCTCGGGATTGATTCCCGATTGAATTAGTTGCTGGAGGCTAAAAGGCACCACCCGACGGGAGGTTAACATGACCGTATTTCCTTCTAATGTTTCAACTATGGCCGTCTCTCCCATGTCAAAATTTACCTGACCTCCATGCCGGGGCTGATCTTCGGTAAATTTTCCCGAAACCATCCCCAGTAATTTCCCGTCCAGTAGGACGGGGTTACCATGATTACGGTCCGTTTTTCCACCCACTTCCAGAGAGAAATTGTCTCCGGGCTGAACGCTTTTAAGAAATCCAACTGCTTCAGGATCGCAGAGGCAAACAAAGGATTTCCCCAATGCATTTTCCTGCAGTACTTTTAGCAAAAAAGTGCTGTCTCCCGGTGATCCCCCGCCTACATTATCTCCCATGTCCAAAAGTAAAAGCGGCTTTTCGGCAGTCCGTATTTCTGGGATTAATTCTTCCAACCCAATTTTGGGTCCAGAGAAATCCCGATGATGATTTTCCATATACCGTTGCAATTCAACCAAGGCCTGCAGTGCGAGTACCTCATCTCCATCGGCTATCGCAATCAGACTGGTGCCCATCTCAGGTACATCGGCATAGGGAAACCCCAAAACAATGCTGGTGGATAAAATCCCGGGCTGGGCAGCCAACTGGGCGGATAATTCATAAAATTCCAGACAGGGGCTAGAGCCGGTATGCTGCATTTCAATACTAATAGCCATAGGTAGCTGAACCGCTTTCATCACCGGTCTCCTTCTGCCTGATAACGCATGAAGTAATAATCCAGCTGCCTCTTTGCCTACTTCCCGCTGGTCTAAATGTGGATTGGTTTTATAAGCCACAAGGGCATCCACCGCTTCCACCATTTGCGGACTCAAATTGCAATGCGGATCAATTGAACCGACGATTGGAATATGTGGACCTACCTGAGAACGAACCCATGATAGCCAATATCCGTCAAAATCCGGGATATCGGCTGCTACAGCCGCACCGTGAGGCACCACCATCAACCCATCCAGGGGCAGTGAATTCATCAGGTGATCCCGCAACATTTTTATTAGCTTATCGGCCGTCCCCGAGCTTATCGTCCCACTTGGCGTTGCCTCAGCGTACAGAATAGGGACTATTTCCACATTGTCCTCTATTTCCAATACCTCCAAAATCCCGCCTATTTCATGAAAAGCCGTTCTATATTCCTCACAAATTTTATTGCCCGTAAGCAAGTGGCCTTTTTCAAAGTCCGACCACTCCGTGGAGGAAGCCAAGAAGGTGTTGGACTCATGATAAATACCTAAAATACCCACACGAAATTTGCGAGAGGACCGACCAACTGACTGGAGGTTAACTTTAAGGTTTACTTTGGTCTTCTGTTTTTCGGAATCACCCATTGTCCTTCTCTTTTTTTTAACTTATTTATATCCCACCTTTCACCAAGCCAGCTTTCAACAAGCTCCTGTTTTCGGCCCTAGCATAAATTGAAAAGAGACACGCCTTCCGACATGCCTCTTTATTTTCAAATAAAATCAATTACCCTTTGTAGTTCACCACTGCTTGTCGAGAAACGCCAAGGCCTTCGACCCCCAACTCCACGACATCTCCCTCTTTGAGGTAGACAGGAGGCTTGAAGCCCATACCTACTCCAGAAGGAGTGCCGGTACTGATAATGTCTCCGGGAAGCAGGGTCATATACTGGCTGATGTAACTGACCAAAGTAGGCACGTTGAAGACTAAGTCGGAGGTACTGCTATCTTGGACAGTTTTTCCATTTACCTTCAGCCAAAGTCGCAGGTTGTTTGGGTCTGGAATTTCATCCTTGGTAACCAGAAAAGGCCCTAGCGGGGCAAACGTATCGCAGCTTTTCCCCTTCACCCATTGCCCCCCATGCCTCAATTGAAAATCCCGCTCGCTCACATCATTGTGCAGGACATATCCGGCAATATGGTCGTAAGCATCCTCTATGGACACATAGCTGGCTTTTTTGCCAATCACGATGGCCAACTCAACCTCCCAATCGGTGGCCTCGGAATTTTTGGGGATGACAATGTTGTCAAAGGGACCTGAAAGGGAAGACGTTGCTTTCATAAACAACACCGGCTGCGGCGGAACGTCCATCCCACTTTCCTTTGCATGTAAGGAATAATTTAATCCGACACAGATGATTTTTGAAGGCTTGTACACAGGGGAGCCAAGACGCTCACCGGAAGCAATCTCCGGGCAGGAGGCCTGATTGGACTCTACCCACTCGGCTAGCTTTTGAATGCCCTCTTCATCCCCGAGGAATTCCTCCGACCAGTCAATGCCAAACGCACTTACATCGAGCCGTTTTCCATCGGCAGTTTCTATTCCAGGCTTTTCTTTCCCGGCTTTTCCAAATCGTATTAGTTTCATGATTCAAGTTATAGTTTTAAAAAGAATTACATTTTTAGATGTGAGAATCCCCCGTCTACCAAATAATCCGCACCGGTGAGGAACTCCGCTTGGTCCGAAGCCAGGAAGAATGCCATGTTGGCTACTTCTTCAGGAACACCCATTCTTCCAATGGGCTGTGTTGCCGCCAGCTTATCAAACATCTCCTGCTCCCTTCCCGGGTAGGTCTTGGCCAGGTAACCATCCACAAACGGAGTATGAACCCTGGCAGGCGATATGGCATTTACACGGATTTTGTGTTCGACATAATCCCTTGCCATAGACAGCGTCATCGTAAGTACCGCTCCCTTGGTCATGGAATATGCAAATCGGTCTGGAATGCCGACCGTGGCGGCTACGGATGCCATATTGATGATCACACCGCCTCCCTGCTCCTTCATCCGGCCAATCACGGCCTGGGAACAATTGTACACCCCTTTAATATTGACACTATACAATCGGTCCAGTTCACTTTCTATGGTATTCTCCAAGTTACCGACATGGGAAACTCCAGCATTGTTGATCAGGACATCAATGGTGCCTGAAATCTGGGAGACAACCTCCCTGATTTGCTGCTGATTGGAAACATCTGCTTGAAGAAAGGATACCGAAAAGCCTCCTGATCGAAGATCTTGGGCTACATTCTCTCCCGATTCCTTATTATAATCCAGGATAAACACATTGGCACCTTCTTGGGCAAACCTCCTGGAAATGGCCAGTCCGATACCACTGGCACCACCTGTGACCAGTACGTTTTTTTTGTTCATTGAAGTTTTTTTAGGTGTGATTTGAAATAAAAGTTGCCGTCGGCGGAATGTTGTGACGTTTTCTCTCTGATTGACATCCTGTCTATTTCCCCAGCATGGGAAAAAGTCGCTTTATGTCCGCTTCTGATGGCCTACTACCGTATTCGCACACTTCAAAGGATTCCGCGTATTTTACCTGAGCAGCTTTTGACGCTCCGTACCATTTTTCCAACGCAGGTATTGCTGCTGGGCTGACACTGCTCCAACGCTTGTCTCTAAGCCAAGCCTTCCGCTCTTCTTTTCCCTCTGGCACCTCATCCGCATAGCCGCCAATCCAGGGAAGCCACTCATAAAACTGGGATACATGGGCGTCCATGGCATCGATTTTCTTGTCAATGACGGATGTAATATCCACTGATATATCTGCGGCAAAAGGGTTGGGCTTTTGAAAGCCATCTTGAAAATAGAGAAATACCGGATTTTTGCGCAGCGGAGGAACATCTGCCGCCACATTGGGAACACCTACCATGTAGGCTGCATCCTGGACGAGTATGGCGGTATAGCGGTGGTCGGGGTGGTAATCATTGGTCCTGTGGGATATAACGACATCCGCATCCCATCCCCTGATCAGTCGGATAATATCCAACCGTACAGGCAAAGTGGCCAAAAGCTCTCCATCGTGGTTGTCCAGCACGTCGTAGGTGACTCCCAATCTACGGGCTACTTCTTCGGTTTCTGCCTTTCTTCGTTTGGCAAGCATGCCGCCGCCCATTTCCATATGACCCGCATCTCCGTTGGTGACAGAAACAAACTTTACCTGATGGCCCATTGAAACAAAAAGCGCCGCAGTGCCTCCGCCCTTAATCTCACAGTCATCGGGGTGGGCACCGATCATAATTATCCGTAGCGGCTTATCTTGTGCGTCAACAGCGTGAAAAGAATAGCAAAGAAACAAGGTGAGGGTTGCAAGGAATAGTTTCATATGTGTTTTGTTGGTAAATCCTAAGTAAAAAGTGAATATACTCATTTAGGTGAATCATACCAATCCGAATAGGCTGATCGGCCGGAGAACATGAAAAAAAGGCGCATCGGGACTCAAAAAAACTGGTAATGGCCATTCTCTTCAAAAGAAATGCATAAATTTAGATGAATAACCTCATGCCTGCATTCTGATGGAGAATACACCTGATCGCCTATTGCGCATTACCCACGGATTAATTGCTTTTACTTTAAGTTATTTTATTTTGTGGTACGGCAGTTTTATTTTCATTCCATTGACTTGGGGGATCTTCTTTGCATTCGCCCTTTTCCCTGTCTGCAATTGGTTGGAGGATAACCGGTTCCCGAGAGGTTTGGCCATAATGACCACCTTGGTGCTTTTCACAGTTAGCATTATGGGGGTGCTGTTTTTGGTGATCAACCAAATGGTCAACCTTTTGGCTGAAATACCTGAAATAGGTAACATTTTTCAATCCAAACTTTCATCTTACATGCTGGATATAGAGAAACTAACAGGAATAGCAATCATGCAAGACGACCCTTCTTCCATATTTTCGAATTGGATTAGCGGCGAAAACATCAACCAAACCCTTTTTAACACGGGCAAATCCATTACCTTAATCGGAATCATTCCCTTATTTATTTTCCTGTTACTCTATTACAAAGATTTTTTTGTTGCGTTTTTGCTACAGGCCTCCAAACGGAGCAACGAAAAAATCCTGACGTGGGTCGGTGACTCCGGGAAAATTATTCATCAATACCTGATTGGGATGCTTAAAGTTACGGGGATTGTCACCGTCTTATCCGGTGCTTTTTTTTACTTTATGGATCTAAAATACTACCTGCTGTTTGCACTATTCATCGCAGTAATGAACCTAATTCCCTACATTGGCGTCATCATCAGCTCATTCCTTGTCATCATGTATGTATTTCTAACCACGGACACCCTATTTTATCCCCTACTTACATTTGGTGTACTTTGGGGTATACAGTTGTTGGAAAATAATATAATAACTCCGGTGGTCGTGGGTGCGAAGGTGCAGGTAAATGTACTGGCCGTAGTGCTTGCCATTCTTTTGGGAGGTTCTCTTTGGGGGGTATCGGGGTTGATTCTGTCAATACCTCTGGTGGGCATCTTGAAGATCTCCCTAGACAGGATTCCATCTTTAAAACCGTATGGTTATCTTTTGGGGGACAATTTCCCAATTCATGAAAAGCAAGAGAATTTCTTCCTGATCATAAAGCGGAGACTATTTAAAAAATAAATATGTGCGCACGAAAGGATTCGAACCTTCACACCCGAGGGCGCTGCCACCTGAAGACAGTGCGTCTACCAATTTCGCCACGTGCGCATATTTCCGACAAAATTGTGGAAATAAAATGTATCCCACAAGAAAAAGGAAAAAAACATTAATCCATTACTTTTTCATTTCTTTATCTTTCTTAAAAAGAGCCTATTACTCCCGAAGGCCGTTCAGCGTCTCTTGATCAAAGGCCTTCATCTTGCCGATATCTTCTCAGGGATCAGCTTGCAGTAGCAGCAAATCCGCCTTTTTACATTCCTTATCCTGAGTTCGATAATTCGTCAAATTAGCAATACAATCATCTAGTTAAATTATTTCCGATATCGATTCTGGTTTCAAATTTAGGATGTCAGATCAACCGTTTTGGGGTTTGGCGGGAACGTTTCGGCCGTATTGGGGGGCGTGCGGCCAAAACGGGGAGATTTGCGCTGTATTTTACCCTGGGTTGAAAATCAGGACTATCAAATCGGCCACTCCGCTGGAGTTTTTGAGGAAGGTTGTACTACGAAAGATTGGTTCTTGGGTGGAATTTAGACAACTTGTTGATAAGGTGTTTTTGCAAACTAAGGAGTAAAAAACAATCGAACTTAGGTTTCCATACTAATTGCCTTGAATAGTTTTTTTCGAAAAAAGTTAGTTGGGGGTAGCCATGAAAAAAGCGGTTAAACACCCACCTCCACACATTTGCATACGGGATTTTGCTCTTTTGCAAACGCAAAACCATCGAGCCACCATTGTTTCATTTCAGCGGGCTCGAAGATCAGGGAATTTTCTGTCAAAATTCCCGGTGGATAATAAAAATTGAGGTCAACCTTTCTGCGCCCCCCTTCCAGTTTGCCGATTTTGATGTCGTCGCTAGATATCTGATCCATCATGAAATCAAAGGTTCTGGTCATAAGTTCCAAGGCATTGCGAACGTTTTCCTTTTTTTTTCCAGGTTGGTTGGATTTCAGGACAATCACATCAATGACCGTGGCACCCCGGTAAATGGCCTCAGATATGGGGACAAGATCGGCAAAGCCTCCATCGGCATACTGGCAACCGTTTTTCTCCAATAAACTCATGAAAGGTACTAGGTTGGCAGAGGCCCAAATCCACTCACAAAAATCATCGTAGGTGTTCAGCTTTAACGCCTTATATTCCACCTCATTTGTGGTCAGGTTGGACACCGTCACATAGATGTCTGCCTCACCCTGACGCATCCGCTCAAAATCATAGCGGGACATGATCGTTTTGATCAACTTTAATAAGGCCTTGCTTTCACCAAATGTCTTTCTTCCCCGTATAAACATCTTGATGGTATTGAAGTGGTTTATTTTTATGTATTTGATACCATCTTCTTCCACAATGTAAAAAGGGGCAACATCAAATATCTGGTTTTGAGTAACAGAAGTATAGATCGCCTTGATCTTGTCGATCTCGCCAATAGACAACAACGGAACCAGCAGGCTTCCGGTAGAAGTACCCAAAAACAAGTTGTACTTGTAGCCGCAGGCCTTGATTAAAAATTCCGCGATGCCTCCTGCAAAGGCACCTTTGCTACCTCCTCCAGATATTACGAGTGCTCTCATTTGCAGAAACTGTTTCTTATTTGCTCATCTATCATAATTGGTACACCTTGAGACATACTGTCTAGTTGTTTAATTTAACCTGCAGTTTTCTGGAGGAAATTGCCGGTCGTATATATGCTTTATCTGCTACAGGAAAACCCAACTCCCACGGGGAAGGACCAACATATTCGGTACTTTTTCCGGAAATTTGGATAAGTCCATCCGCTGAAATTTCCACTACCGCAAATAACGGGTCATGGTAAGGAGCCGTATACTTGATCCACCGAAACCCCTCATCCACTTCCGCCGAATACCGGAGATGCTCGTATTCTTCCCCCATCCAGAAATAGGATGCGCTGTTGATATGGATATACCAAATCCCATTATGCTCCGTAGCCGCATCATAATGCAAGTGACCGTTGAAACTCGCAAAAATCTGACTTTGTGGATTCTCCTGGTTGTGGGCTTCAAAGATAGCCCTAACCTCTTCGGCATTATCCATTCCCCCTACTGGTCCAATGGCTTGATGGGAAAGGATCACAACCGGACCCTGTATGCGATTGAGGGTTTCCTTAAGCCACTCCTGTTGTGATGGTCCTATATAATTTCTATACCCCGTTTCCTCCGGAAACTTCTTGTCATTTCCGTCCAAAACGATAAAATTAAATCCGTTCCGCTCAAAATGGTAATAGGAGTTCGCCATTTTCCTGTGGGCCAATACCTGATCTAACCCGTAACCCCCATCCATTTCGTGATTGCCGATCACGTGATACTTGTCGCCGGGGTAGGCCAACCAAATATCCATCAAAGATTGATACTTGGGAGCCGGCGTAACCAAATCTCCCAACTCCACAATAAAATCAGGATCGGCAACCTGCATGCTATCAATAAATGCCGTCATCCGCTTTTCGGAATCGTGCATGGTCGGAAGGTGGATATCCGTAAGCAAACCGAATCTGACACGCGCTACCGCTGACTCTTTTCTGTCCGTGCATCCCAGCAAACAGCTGGATGCAACGAACATTTTGAGAAGGAGGCGAAATGCTATGCTAATTTTCAATTCAGGATGGGTTTAGGTGAAATTGATAAGCGCTTCATCTATTTTTTATCGTAAACTTCCGGATTTACCGGGTAAGGTAGCCGTTCGTCTTTTAGCCCTGCAATGATGTTTTCCGCTGCACAGCGGGCCATCTCGTTTCGCGTCTCAAAAGTGGATGACCCTATATGGGGGAATACCACGGCGTTTTCCATCTCCAACAGCGGGTTGTCCGGACTCATGGGTTCAGGGTCTGTGACATCCAGCCCCGCACCCCAGATAATATTTTCGCCAAGTGCACGGATCAACTCCTCCTCCCTGTGAATGCCTCCCCTAGCCGTGTTCACAAATATGGCTGAGGGTTTCATCTTTTTAAACGCTTCGTAACCGAACATGCCCTCGGTTTCGTCGGTTAGGGCAGTATGCACGGAAATAATATCGCTTTGCTCAAGCAATTTCTCGAAACTTACCCATTGGGCGCCAAGTTCGCTTTCCGCTTCCTCGTTTTGACTGCGGTTGTGATAAATTATTTTCATCCCCCACGATCTGGCACACATACGCGCCAGTTCGGTGCCGATCCTTCCCAATCCTACAATTCCCAAAGTCTTCCCGGCGATATCAACGCCAAGATCCTGCGTAGGTTGGGTTACTCCCCAATCCCCCTTTAGAATTTTTTTATGCAAAAAGAGGGCTTTTCTTGACACTGTCAATATAAGCAGCAAAGCCGTCTCCGCCGTTGCCCGGTTAAGCACATTTGGTGTATTGCCAATAGGGATCCCGTATTTGGTAGCAGCAGCAATATCCACTCCGTCAAACCCCACAGAGTAAAGGGCAACCACTTTAAGGTGGCTGCATTCTTTGAAAAAATTCGCATCCAAACCACTCTGCCCGGCACTGATAAAGGCATCGTGCCCTTTACAAAAGATGATGGCTTGATCCCTATCCAGCACCGGCTTTTCCTTCCAAACGGTATAGTCAATACCCGCCTTATCCAGCAACATAAGGCCTGCTTCGGGTATTACTTTGTTGATAAACACTTTTTTTCGTCCCATAATCAAATTAACTTTTGGATAGCCACTTTCTATTTTTTAGCTTCACTATTCCATCTCCGGGACCACTGATATAGCCGCCTGACTTATTTTACATACCTGAAATCATATTCCTTATCGAAATCTTGGAGAAAACCACACATCAGTGAAATGACCTGGTTGATATCCGATTTACTGGCGGTCTCTACCGTGGTGTGCATGTATTTGAGCGGTAAGGAAATCAGGGCCGAAGGAACCCCTCCATTGGAATACGCAAAGGCATCGGTATCAGTTCCGGTACTCCTTGAGGAAGCTGACCGCTGAAAAGGGATTTCCCGCTTTCTGGCTGAGGCAATGATTAGATCCAGCAGCTTTTTGTGGACAGCTGCACCTACTGTCAGGACAGGTCCATTTCCTGCGGTATAGTCGCCGCTTGACACTTTGTTGTACATGGGAGAGGTAGTATCGTGACACACATCGGTGATGATGGCCACATTTGGTTTGATATTGGCAGCTATCATCTCTGCCCCGCGCAAGCCGATTTCTTCCTGCACAGCATTGACGATATACAGTCCAAACGGAAGCTTAATCTTTTCCTCCTTCAACTTACGGGTTACCTCCGCAATCATGTACCCCCCTATACGGTTGTCCAACGCCCTTCCGGTATAGTACTTCCCGTTCAACTCCGTCAACTCATCCTGAAAGGTAGCCACGCATCCGACATAAATCCCCATTTCGAGGACTTCGTCTTTGGATCTTGCTCCTACGTCTATGAAGATATTCTCCATTTTTGGTGCATCTTCTTTGGCCTTATCCCGTACATGGATGGCGGGCCAGCCAAATACCCCTTTTATAATTTTGTCATCGGTATGAATATTAACCCGCATGGACGGGGCGATCTGATGGTCGGAGCCCCCATTTCGGACCACATAAATGTATCCCTCAGGTGTTATGTAGTTTACAAACCAGCTGATCTCATCGGCATGGGCTTCTATGACCACCTTAAAATCCGCTTTGGGATTGATTACGCCAACTGCTGATCCGTAGGCGTCCGTAAAATAATCATCCAAAAAAGGCTTCAGATAATCCAGCCAAATCTGCTGTCCTGATGCCTCAAATCCGGTGGGAGATGCATTGTTTAGGTAGTTATATAGAAATTTTTCGTTGTTTTGCATGAAATGGTTTATTTATCTTTAGAGGATAGAAACCAAAATTACCTAAATTTTTTTACTGTCAAAACCTAAAAAAGTTTACTTCTGACAGTTTGGTCAAGCAAAAGGTAAATCAAAGCGCGGATTCCCAAAACAGGAGCAAAAGCGGAAGATGGTTTTCATTTCCAATATTGGTTTTTTTCAAATTACTGATAAAGGGTCTTCATTTTTTTGACAAACTGTTTTCGCAAAAATCTAAAACACACAACCAATTAAACAATCGTTCCAAAAAACGCAAAAAGATAGGAGTACGATTTTTTGTGCTCTTGAACACTTTACCCCCGGATGCCTTGCAATCATTAATCGAGTCATCCATTGGATTTGCTTCAAAACCTAAGCGTGAGAGGCTGCTTTCGATATTGAGGTTTGCGCTTTCGGGACTTACTGGTAGGTTGCCCCAAGAGAACTGGAAGAACTATCTTCAGGAGACGGAAAGAAAAGTACCGAAGTCAGCTCCGATTGCGGCCTGAACAGTATTATTCTCTGGCCTTTATTTCTATCAGATCTTTAGGGAACCTCTAAAAACCCATTTTCAATATTTTCCTTGTTTTCCCAAAATGGTTGTTGGGAAAAATTTAGTTGATTTTTTTTGATTAATTTTATATATATTTGATAATCAATTATTTGCGTTTGGTTTGAATCGGGTATAATTATCCCATGTTAATCACCTTTATCAGTGGTACACAGCGGCAGATATTGTATACAATGTTCATCATCCCTATTTTTGCTGCCGCCCTTACCAAGCCCATTGTTCGCTGGGCATTGAAGGCGGTAAAAAGGAATTCGATCGAGCCCGATGATATCAGCTGCTCCCTGAAATACCAGTAAGTCCTGCTGGCAGGCAAACGGCCATTTTTTTCGGCATCAAAAAAATCTTGAAGCATGTCCGGTCAAGAATCCGATATTCAAGCTGCTCGTTGGACAGATTATAAAGACTCTGGATAATAAGTGCCTTGAATAGCATCAACCTGTCATAAGCTGGGCGGCCTCCTTTTTTTTCTTTGCCATCCTTGCTTTCAATTGCTTGATTGACAGTATCCTGAAATATCTTCCAGTCAATGTATCGGTCTAATTTTTCAAGGGGATTGCCCAATTTGCCAAGCTTTTGGGTTAAAAAAAGATCGTCAAATAAACCAAGGGGATTGATGTTTTTCATGGGGATATCTTTAATTAAGATAACCAATTATAACGAGTATTTCAGTAACTTGAGTTTTTAGCGGTACCCTTAAGTCTTATTCTCTCCTCAAAGCTATAGATTGGCCGCTGAGGGTTGCCCGCTTGCTTTAAATTTCTTTTCAACTTTTGTTACTATCAAATATAATCTGACTAGAAATAAAAGGCATTTCCGGTTCATTTTTTGATACTTACCAGAATCTTGCAGATTAAGGTTGGAAAATTTTGGAAGAAAGTTGACATTCGCATAGGGAATGATCAAGAAATATTTAATTTTAATAATCCCTTCCTAATAATGCAAAGCTACCTTGCCGTATTAGTCGCTTACTTATACCCAGCCGCCCATGATTAAAGTGTTATTTGTTTGTTTAGGCAATATTTGCCGCTCCCCCCTAGCGGAGGCAATACTCATCCAAAAGGTCAGGGAAAGGGGCTTAAGTAGCCGCATTGTCGTGGATAGCTGCGGCACATCCGATTTCCACATTGGGGAACTCCCCGACGAAAGAACCCTAGCCTGTGCCGCAAAGCATCAGCTAAGCATTAAACACCGTGGAAGGCAAATTCTCCGCAGTGATTTCAAAGGATTTGATTACCTCATTGCCATGGATACATCCAATTTGGAAAATGTACAAAAGCTCGCTGGGAAATATAAATTGGCACCCAAAAATCTTTTTTTGATGAGTAATTTCAAAAATGGGTTGGATTTCAACAACGTTCCGGATCCCTATTACGGTGGTGAGGAAAGCTTCGAGCAGGTGTATGATATACTCGATTCATCCATTGACCAACTCCTCTCTACGTTAGAAAAAGAGTTGAATAAAAATGGATGATCCTAGCGTTATTTTTGAGCGGATAATTTTCCAGGCCTTTGGGAAACAACTTCCGCTTAAGGGCGCCCAATTGATTGCAGCTGGAAATTTGAATCAGGCAGTATGCCTGGAAACTGAAGAAGGAAATTTTTTCCTCAAGACCAACCACCTCGAGGCAAGTGATATTTTTCTAAGGGAAATACAGGGTCTGGAGCTTCTGCGAAAAAACACTTCCCTGCATATCCCGGAAATCATCCATTGGGGCAGGGTGGAAGATACCAACTATTTACTCCTCGAATGGGTGCCTTCCGCTAATCCTGGCAAAAGGTACTGGCAAAGTCTCGCTGAAGGTATGGCAGAACTTCACATGGCCACCCGGGAGAATTTTGGACTGGATACCTCTAATTACATTTCAATACTTCCCCAAAATAATACGCCTACTACCCATTGGGAGTCATTTTACATACAGGAACGCCTTGAGCCTATGTTGCAGCGGGCTTACTTTCACCAGTTGATCGATGAGTCGTTTATGAATAAATTCAGAGAATTGTATCCCAAGATCGAAGGGATTTTCCCCAAGGAAAAACCCGCCTTATTGCACGGGGACCTCTGGTCTGGGAATGTTCTTGTAAATGCCTCAGGTAGCCCCACCCTAATTGACCCTGCGGTATATTTTGGACATAGGGAAATGGATATCGCCTTTTCCAAGCTGTTTGGTGGGTTTGAGCCAAGCTTTTATAAGTTTTATCAGGAAGTATTCCCCCTGGAACCGGGATTTGAGGACCGCATGGATTTATATAAGCTATATCCTTTGCTGGTACACCTGAACTTGTTCGGCACGGGCTATTTGGCAGGGATTAAGCGTACTATAAACCGTTATGTCTGATTGATATTGTAAGGGATAATTATTCCTGGGCTTCGATGGATAAAACCAGCTGAAGGTTACGGGGACTTTTTTGCACCAGCCACACCTTTTTTGCTTCTGATTCATAGGTTTTTTCCTGAGATGAAAGATAATTCTTGATGGTTACCAAGGTCAGCCCGTCCTCCCACTCGAAATGAAAATTTTCCAAAATGGATTTGGGAAGGGCGTTTGAACCCAGGTCGGGATGATCGATGACCATCTTTAATGTCACCGCCGAACCCTGTGTGAGGTGCACATTCCAGTTGAGTTTTTTCCCCAGTTCAAACAATTCCTGAAAGTGAAAGCCGCCCACCTTAGACAGGTCCTTGATTCTAAAACTGGCCAATACTTGGTTCTTTCGGATGACGGTGATGGGGATTTTGGGATCATCCTCAAAATTTCCAATAACCGTACCGCTGGATTCGGGATGGATAAAGGATTTTACATACAGGGGAATTTTTTGTTTGGCGAGAGGTTTGATCGTTTTGGGATGGATGACTTTGGCACCGAAGTAGGTCATCTCCGCTGCCTCTTCAAAATCCAAGTACTCAAACTTGACCGCATTGGGAAACAGGTCCGGATCACCGTTGAGGATACCCGCGACATCCTTCCAGATGGTCACCGATTTGGCACCCAAACTTACCGCCAATATGGCCGCGGTAAAATCAGACCCTTCCCTGCCCAAGGTAGTGGTGGTCCCCTGCCAATCACTGCCGATAAAACCCTGCGTTACCACCGGAAAAGTTTCGAGCTTGTTGGCCAGGTGTTTTCTACATCGCTGCATGGTCAATACCCAGTCCACTTTGGCCATTTTGTAGTTGGAATCCGTCGCAATCAACTCCCGGGCGTCTTGCCACACACAGTAATGCCCCTCTTGGCAGAGCAATTCCTGTAAGATCCGGGTAGAAATCAATTCCCCGTATCCGATGACCTGATCGTAAAAATAAGCGTGTCCCTCCTGCTTCTTTTCATTTTCCAACGTCCTTCTGAGTTTTGCAAATTCATTGGAAACCTGCTGGAAGATGTGGTGGTCCGAAGCAAATAGAGGCTTGCAAAGTTCCAAATGGAAGGCTTCCAGACGGTTTAGTTGGTCCGAAAAGGATTGGTTGTCACCAGCAAGCTGGATAATCTTCTCCAGGTAGTCGGTGGTATCTCCTGCTGCGGACACAACGACCACCAGCCCATTTTTCCACCGGCTTTTGAGAATAGCTACTATTTGGATGAAAGATGCACTGTCTTTGATGGAGGCTCCACCAAATTTAAAAATGAACGGTTGGATCATGAAAAGGGAAAGGGTTAATGGCTTTTTGGGATTTTTCTGTAACTTAGGTCAAAGTTATGAAGACCAAACCTTACAAACAAGACACATCGCCCTTGGGGTATGCAGTTGGGGTGACCTTGGACCGCTTTATTAAGAGTAACCAGGCAGATTTTCCTTATGCCACGGGAGAACTTTCCCAGCTCCTCAGGGACATAGCCTTTGCCTCTAAGATCGTTTCACGAGAAATCAGCCGGGCGGGTTTGAGCCAGGTGACAGGAGCTTTCGGCCAGACCAATGTACAGGGGGAGGAACAGCAAAAAATGGACGTAATCGCCAATATCCGCTTCACCCGGGCGCTGACGAAAGGTGGCGAGGTATGTGCGGTTGTTTCGGAAGAGGATGACGAAGTGATCGATCTCCAAAACAAGACAGGCAAGTATGTCGTAGCAATCGACCCCTTGGATGGATCCTCCAATATAGATGTGAATGTGTCTATTGGAACAATTTTCTCCATATATCGGCGGGTAACTCCGGTGGGCTCGCCCATTCGGCAGGAAGATGTATTGCAAAAGGGCTCGGAGCAGGTGGCAGCGGGTTATGTGCTCTATGGCTCTTCGACCATGTTGGTTTTTACTACCGGCAAAGGAGTCAATGCATTCACTTATGAACGCTCGCTGGGTGAATTTTTCCTTTCCCATCAAGATATCTTAGCTCCGGCAGTAGGAAATATAGTTACCATCAACGACGGACTGACACCTGAAGCCGATCCACGAATAATAGATTTTTTATCTGCCTGTAAACTAAAAGGCTGTACCTCCAGGTATATTGGTAGTCTGGTAGCTGATTTTCACCGGAATTTATTGAAAGGCGGCATCTACCTGTATCCGGCCACGACCACAAATCCGCATGGAAAAATCAGGCTCGCTTATGAGGCCAATGCACTGGCCTTCCTAGCCGAGCAGGCAGGGGCAAAGGCAACCGATGGCAAGCAACGGATTCTGGATATAACTCCCTTAAGCCTGCATCAGCGAACCCCGATTTTTATCGGATCTGTAGAACTGGTAGATGAGTTGTTTGCCTGCTTGAACGGACAACGGTTCAGTTGATCGAGTGGATTTCATGTTTGGCTGTCAAAAAACCATTCGGTGCCGTATTTTTCCCTGAACTGAAATTTGAGCAGTTGGCGGTCTACTAGAGCCAAACTAAGGTCCATGGCCATGGTGGCTATGGGCGAATGTTGCAAAATAGATTTTAATTTGTCCTCACCCAAATCGACCTGATAGCAAAGTCGTAACAACTTGCCCATGTCCCTGTCCAACAAATCCCTAATAGCCGGGCATATAAAAGAAGCCAGTTCTTCAAGGGTGGCACAGGATGCGCCTTTGGGAAGCTCCAGTTTCTTTTCCAACAGTGCCGTGCAGGCCGGCAAGAAATTTTTATTACGAGTCACAAGTAGGATTACTCCTCGCTGGATTCCTCGGGGAAATTGGCAGTAGGTTCGGTAGTGTCTTGGGTAAAGACTTCCGGAGCTTCTTTTCGGATCACGTGGTACCAGTTGATCAGTTTTTTGATATCTGACACATACACCCGATCCTCATCGTAATCAGGCAATACATGTTTCAGAAAGGCCTTGTATTCGTCGTTGTCCGCATCAGCCAGTCCAGTATCCCCCTCAAATTCCTTTTCGATCGTTTTCAGTATTTCCAGCAGCGGACTGGCACCTTCTTCTGTCAGGGTGTAAATGGAAATCTCACTCAATAAAGAAACCCGCTGCTTGGCACCCACCACCAATTTCCCTTTTTTAGCATCCATTGACTCCAATATCACACCGCCTCTACTGGGTTTTAATACCTTATAAAGGCCTGGCTTTCCGGAAACCGTTGCTATTTCTTTAAACTCCATGCTGATAATTTTTATTTAATTTAGTTTTTGTCGTACTGAAAATGTTACTCCTATCATCTATTCCTTATCGTTTTTTAAACTCCGCAACATTTTCTTCTATAAATGTTGTGACGTCATCTTTACCCATTGAAGTTTCGGCCGAAGTGACAAAATTGTCTGGCTCATCCCCAAAAAGTTGCTGCATTTCTTGGAGAAATTTATTGACATTACCCATAGTTTTGGAGTGGGACTGCTTGTCGGCCTTGGTGAATATAAGCGCAAAAGGAACCTCCTGTTCGGCACACCAAAGGATAAACTCCAGGTCAATCTTTTGGGGATCCAACCTGCTGTCAATCAAAATGAATACAACCACCAGGTTTTCTCTCAGGGTGAGGTACTCCCGGATCATTTTGTCCCATTCGGCCTTCAGGGTCTTGCTTACTTTGGCAAATCCATATCCCGGCAAATCCACCATGTACCACTTGTTGTCAATGCCAAAATGATTGATAAGCTGGGTTTTACCCGGGGTGTTTGATGTTTTGGCAAGGTTTTTATTATTTGTCAGCATGTTGATCAACGAACTTTTCCCCACGTTGGACCTGCCGATAAAGGCAAATTCAGGCTTGTCCGGCGATGGGCATTTCTGGAAATCCGTATTGCTGATAATAAAACTTGCCTTTTTGATCATGTTGTACAATTTTTCACAAAGGTAAACTTTTCTCAGTAATAGCCTTGCACCAATTAATCTTTAACATTTTTCCGATGCTCGGGTTTACTTACTAATATTGTACCCAAATTCAAAGTCATGTCAGTAGTTCCGTATAAAGATAAAAAAGAAGGCAAAAAAGAGCAGGTTGCCGACATGTTTAATAACATCAGCAAAAAATATGATCTCCTGAACCATGTGCTTAGTCTGGGAATAGACATCACGTGGAGGAAAAAGGCCATCAAAATGTTGAAAAAAGATCAGCCGAAGCTTATCCTGGACATCGCTACGGGAACGGCAGACTTTGCCATTGAGGCCTTGGCACTGAACCCGGATAAAGTTATAGGCGTGGATATTTCCGAAGGCATGTTGGCCGAAGGGCGCAAGAAGTTGAAAAAAAGGAAGTTGGATGATCGGATTGAGCTGCAGTTGGGTGATTCTGAAAAGTTGTTGTTCGAGGAAAATAAATTTGATGCAGTGATCGTTTCCTTTGGGGTACGGAACTTTGAAACCCTGGAAAAAGGACTCTCTGATATGTACCGAGTGCTGAAGCCAGGGGGTAAAACAGTCATTGTGGAATTTTCAAAACCAAAAAAATTCCCGATGAAACAAGCATATAACGTTTATTTTAAATATATTCTACCCCAAATAGGAAAAGTAGTATCTAAAGATAACGCAGCATATACCTATCTTCCCGAATCCGTCCAGGCATTTCCTGATGGAGATGACTTCCTTCGCATCCTGGAGAAAGTAGGTTTTAAAAAGACAACATGCAAATTACTCACATTCGGCATAAGTTCCATTTACATAGGAGAAAAATAGGGCTTTACGGCTCACTTTTTTTTGTGACATTTCTTTCCGGAATGGCACAGGAAAAAACGTTCATTTTTAGTCAGTCAGGTGGAGATGACCAATTTTTGTCGTATGGTTTTTTTCTCGCAGCGCACAACAGTTCGTTGCGTATTAAATATTCGGAAGCTTTCTTGGATCCACTGCATACGGATGCCTCCGGTGTCAGGGCAATTATGCCCGTATTTTCTCCGGGATTTGCGTTGGGCTTTCTGGTTACCGCCCGGCTTCATGATCAGTTGAATATAATGTTTACCCCAAAGGTTGCATTTTACGAGCACAAAACTGATTTGCAACTCTTCGCAGAAGATGCCAATGCCCCGAATGGAATAGGGGTTACCACAGTCCCGCTGATGAGTGAGGAGACTTTGGTGGAATTCCCGTTACTCTTCAAGTATAAGTCGGAGCGTTTTAACAATACCCGGATGTTTTTTATAGGGGGTGTCAACGGTCAGGTGCGTACCAAGGACCAAGAGGAGGCGGATGAAGACGATATCGTTTTAAGGGGAAGAGACCTTGCCGTCGAGTTGGGGATGGGGTTTGACCTCTATTTCAAATATTTCAAATTTTCACCTGAAATCCGCTTTTCCCATGGGCTGATGAACCTGCACCGACCGGGATATTCAGACGCGAGAATTGATGAATCCATCACCGATATCCGGAGAAAATCCATCACCATCTATTTCAATTTTCAGTAAAATCCCGTATTCGTACGATTTCACGGGCAAGAATTTTTGTACCTGACAGGAATTATTTAAATTCAGGGATGGAAAAAAATATTGCATTCATCACTGGCGCCACTTCAGGTATAGGTTGGTCCACGGCAATTCAGTTGGCCAAAGTGGGATATGCCATCATTGGTTGTGGGCGCAGAAAAGACAGACTGAACGAACTCGAAGAAGCTTTGCCGGAAGGCACGCCCTTTCACCCCCTCACATTTGATGTCAGCAAGAAGGCAGAAGTTTACCAAGCCATTGACTCCTTGCCTTCCGACTGGAAAGAAATCAACGTGCTGATTAACAATGCGGGCAATGCCCACGGATTGGATTTCATCCACGAGGGAAACGTCGATGACTGGGATGCCATGATGGATATCAATGTCAAGGGACTGCTGTATGTCTCCAAAAAAATCATCCCGGGCATGGTGGAAAGGAAAACTGGGCAGGTAATCAACATCGGTTCCATAGCAGGCAAAGAAGTGTATCCCAAAGGCAATGTGTACTGCGGCTCAAAATATGCCGTTGACGCCATCACCAAAGGGATGCGGATCGATCTCAATGCTTATGGAATAAAAGTCATGGGGATCCACCCGGGTATGGTCGAGACGGAATTTTCCCTGGTGCGGTTCAAAGGCGATGATGAACGCGCAAAGACTACCTATCAGGGATATGATGCATTAACAGCGGAGGACATAGCCGAAATCATTGTTTTTGCCGTCACCCGTCCACCCCATGTGGTAATGGCGGATGTACTTATTTTGCCGTTGGATCAGGCCAGTACGATGGTCATTAACAAAAAAACATCATGAGGTATTTAGTTATATCCGCACTTCTTGGCTTTTACCTTCTGGTGGGATGTCAAAATCCAAAATCAACGGGGGAAGCGATTTTGACAGGCGATAGGGAAATTGGTTACCAGTTGGAAAAGTCGGATTCTGTCCACATGAATTTTTTGTCCAAGGAGGACACGGAGAAAGAAGCAGGTGACCTGGAGAAAGGTCTACGGGCAGCGGGGCTGGTAAATATTCAGGAAGTTATACCGGAAGCATTGGTGGAACTCAAATACTCCACCACGGATAATTTTTTCGGAACGGATGTGTATGGGAC
>JBBQXZ010000045.1:0-26042 GCA_038209145.1 Cytophagales bacterium
GCTGCCTGTAATGCGACCACCATCATGGTAGGTGTACTCCCATAAAGAATGCCGTCAATGACGATGGGGTTACATTGGATTTGGGTGTTGTTTCCTTCTCTCAGATCCCCTGAGCGGAACGTCCAAGCTACTTCCAAATCGCCTACGTTTTCGGGATTAATCTGATCAAGATGCGAATACTGGGAGCTGAATTTATCCCCCAAGCTTACCCTCCAGTCTTCGGAAGCTCCTATTGGAGACTGATTTTTCTGACCACATCCTGTGGCAAGACAAAAAACACAAAAGGAAGAAACCAAAAAGACAGTTGATTTTTGAAACATAAACGGTATATTTATTTGCAACAAATATAAAGAAATCCCCAAAAGGAAAGCTAGTCCGTATATAAGTTGGCAACCAATGGATGGATATCGGGGAAAAGTTGAATAAAATACGGGACCAAAAATCAGCAGTTACCATGAAACAACTCGTCATATGCCGCCATGCCAAGTCAGCGTGGGACGATCCCTTCCTTAGCGACCACCAAAGACCCTTGGCTCTTCGCGGGCTCAGAGATGCCCCGGAGATGGCGAAACGCTTAAAAAAAAGGGGTATTTCTCCTGACTGTATGGTTTCCTCAGACGCAAGAAGGGCTTTACAAACTGCACGAATTACCGCGGCTGAGCTTGGGATTGGGGAAGATACGATTGTAATTACACCACAGTTGTACCACGCTGGTTCAGTATACATACTTCGACAGGTTAGGTTCACCAGCTCTGAGGTAAACACCCTGCTTATTTTTGGCCACAATCCCGGATTCAACGATTTGATTGAGGACTTGGGAAATCCCATTGAAAACCTACCAACCTGCGGACAGTATGGGTTTATATTCGAAGTCGAAAATTGGGAAGAAATAAGTGCCGAAAATGCGCAGTTTTGGTTTTTTGATTACCCAAAATCAAAATTCCCTGACATCCAATAGAACACCCGGAATGGTGTCCAAATTTTTTAGAAGAAAAATAACCTTATCTGCGGTTTCAGCCGGAGTACTCAGTTGATTTTCGGATTTAAATTTTTGAAATTTTTTTACTTGGCTAAAGTTTTCAGAAGAAGCCGAGCGGATATTTTCCTGCATCGGCGTATCAATGATCCCGGGGGAAAGGGCAATATACCGAATCCCCAATTGGTGTAGGTCCGATTCAAGTTGGGCCACCAAGGTCAGTTGATTCAAGGCGGCTTTGGAAGCACAGTAGCCACTCCACCCGTCTACGGCTTTACCTGCCGCTCCTGAACTGATGTTGATTACGGTCTTTTTGGAGGAGTATGACTTATAGACCGCGGCAAACGCATTCATCAAAATAGCCGGCGCCACGACATTGATCCGGTGAATATCCAAAATTGCTTGGGGATCCAGTTTCCCCAAAGGGGCAATTTCCCCGATCCAGCCTGCATTGTTGATCAAAGTGAGTTCATCATAGCTATCAGGTGGGAAAATTTCACCCAACGCCCGCACCAGTTTATCTGTATCCGATAAATCCAGGGAAAGGTGTGTGTACCTCCCACTTGAGGGTTCCATGTGGCGGGAAATACCGATAATGCTGGCTTCTCTATCATCCATCAGGTGAGCTACAAGTGCTTTTCCCAATCCTTTGCTACTGCCAGTCAGGATATATAATTTCTTTTTCATATAAAGTTTTGATTGTGCAAAATCAAATTTGCCTCCCTCCAGAGGCGCATTTATCCCGCCTTGGTTGCTATCTCCCGAGAAGGTTGGTGATGGGTCTTTAGCATTCGTTTTGTCAAGCGGTCAAACCGGTAGATCAGGAGAATGGCTGTCGCCGTAAGGCCGGTCAACAAGCCTATCCACACACCTATTTCCCGCATGTCAAATACAAATGCCAAGACATATCCCAACGGAAGTCCGACGACCCAGTAGGCTATCAACGTCACGAGAGTCGGGACTTTGAGGTCTGACAAACCCCGTAAAGCTCCCAGCCCAACCACCTGTATGCCGTCGGACAGCTGAAATATTCCGGCTATAATCAACAAGGTAGCTGCTGTATTTACAACGCCGACATCTTCGAGGTAAATCAGCGGAAGGTAGTTTCTGAAAACAACAAATAAAATCGCAAAAAAGGACATAAATACAACCACCATTCCAAAAATGGAAAAGGCTACCTCCCGCAAGGTGACAATATCCTTTTTTCCCAGTTGATTCCCTATCCGGACCATGGCGGCAGCTGACAATCCGGAGGCCATCATGTAGCTGACTGAGGCAAGGTTGATGGCTATCTGATGGGCGGCCAGAGCATTTACTCCCATCCATCCCATCATGATGGCGGCGGTGCTAAATGCTCCCACTTCGAATACAAACTGAAATCCTGTAGGTATTCCAATTTTTAGCATTTTCCCAATGATGGGTCGGCTCAAATGCTTAAAAACCAAAGGTGTTCTGTATGCTTTGTATCTTTTTGATGCTTTTACATAATAGTAAATCAAAACCCCCATAAGCACCCTGGAGATCAAGGTTGCCCATCCCGCGCCATTAAGTCCCAATTCCGGAAAACCAAGTTCCCCGTAAATGAGAACCCAGTTCAGGAAGATATTGATAACATTACATATAAGGGTAATGACCATCGCCTGTCGCGTTTGTGAAAGCCCTTCGACAAACTGCTTAAAGGTCTGGAAAAACATAAAAGGCACCAAGGAAAACGTAATGATCAGCAGGTATGGAATAGCTAGAATGACTACTTCTTCAGGCTGGCCAAGATAGTGAATCCCAGGAGATAACCCGAGAACAATTCCAAACAAGAGCACCCCAGTGACTAGGTTGATTACAAATCCATGATTGAAAAGTTTGTTAATCCGCCCTTTCTTGCCTTCCCCTTCTGCCACTGCCACTAGTGGGGTGATAGCCATGGAGATGCCTATTCCAAACATCATAATGAGAAAAAAGATGCTGTTTGCCAAGGAGGCCGCCGCCAAGGTTTCAGCCCCTAACCTACCCACCATGATATTGTCTACTACCCCAACCATGACCTGCCCAAGCTGACTCAGCATCACCGGGTAGGCCAACTTAAAGGTAAGGTTGAATTGACTTGTGTATTTTGAAATTCCCATGAATCTTGGTGATAGGATTAAAGCCTACCCTGTTCTCTCAATATTTTTTCCACTTTCAAAATTCCAGCAATGCTAATCCCATCTGTGATTTCCCCGCTCATTACTTTTGCCACTGCCTCCACAAAAGGGAGTTTCTGAATTTGCAAATCTTCTGTTTCATCAAATTCCGTTTCCCCCTCTGAAAGTTCCTCTGCCAGGAACACAAATCCTTCTTCATCCGTCACGGAATTGGAAGTATGAATGCGGAGGATATTTGTCCACATATTAGCCGATAGACCAGTCTCTTCCCTTAGTTCGCGTTGGGCGCTTAGTAGCAAATCATCCTCCTCGGGTCCGCCTCCCATGGGAATTTCCCATGAATATTCCTCTAGGGTATAGCGGTATTGACCTATCAAATAGGTATTTAAATTCCTATCCAAGGGTACTATCCCTATGGCCTTATTTTTAAAATGCACCTGACCATAGATCCCCGGTCCGCCCCCGGGATTGATCACTTGGTGTTCTTCAACCCTTATCCAGGGATTGGAGTAAATAAACTTCTTGGCTATCGTTTTCCAGGGATTCTTCATGGCTCAAATAAAAAAAGGTGACCCGAAGGCCACCTAAAAAGGTAAATCAATGAATTCCCAATCATTTAGGCAGGAATCGGCAATACTTTGCTGTCTTTAAAAGTCGACAAAATCACCATCGACTGCATGGAATCGACTTCTTTAATTTCACTAACTTTCTCCAACATCAGTTTCTGATAGGAGGTGATGTCTTTGGAAATAATCTTCAATATAAAGTCTCCCGTTCCCGTAATGTGATGACACTCTATCACTTCGGCTATATGATCGATCTCCTTCATAAAGGCCTCTATATTTGCCTTATTGTGACCTACCAATCCCACAAGCACGAAAGTGCTGACGCCCAACCCGATTTTCTCAGGGTCCAACTTTGCGTGGTAACTCTTGATGATACCACTCTGCTCCAATTTCTTGACCCGCTCCAAGGTAGGAGCAGGAGATAAACCAATATCTTTGGAAAGCTGGGCATTTGTGATCTTCGCATTTGCCTGAAGAATTTCAAGAATCTTACGATCTATCTTGTCAAATTTTACTTTTATGTAATTATCCATGTTTTAAAGAATTTACCGAATTATATGCGGTACAAAATTAATCTAATTAATATTTATTTTAATGGTTTATACGCAAAAAACGGACCAACGGACAAAATATTGTTATAAATTTGATTAATTAATTCGAAAAAACAGTGCAAACCAAGCTTGAATAAGTTGAAAACTCAAATATACTGCTGATTAAAAAGATTTTAGTGTGAAAATACCAACCTATAGTTTATTCTTTTTAATAAAATCCCTTGCCTCTTTATGTGCAGGGTGTTTTCTTTTGGCATATTTCTTTACTTGTTCAAAATAGGCTTTTGCGAATTTTTTGTCACCTTCAGCAGTTGATATTTTACCTAGCTGTATCAAAGCAAATAGGTGGTAGCCACTTTCTTGGCTCTCGGTCTCCTCTCCATAGGATATTGCCCGTTTATAATATGCTTTTGCCTGCCTGTTATCTCCTGTTTTTTCAAAATACTGCCCCACAAAAAAAGCAGCATATCGTCCACTGTTTGATTCATATCCTGTCCAGTTATTGTCGATGCGCCTCAAGATCTCCATACTAACCTCCATGGCTTCCGAGCCTCTACCCACCACGTAGAGTTGACGGGCCAGAAAGCGGTGAAAATAAGGATTGTTTGGATATTTTTCATGGAGGTAAGAAGTAATGTTCAAGGCCTTAAAGGGACTTTTCTCCTCCGAAGCATACAGCCTAAAGAGGAAGTATTGCGCTTCCACCCGTGCATAGAAGGAATTTTCTGCCACCTCCTCCAATTGTTTTAATCCAAGGTCTTTATCCCCTTTTGGGAAAAATACCATAATTGGCTTTAATAACGGGTAATTTTTTGGAATCCAAACGGAAAAATAATTGAACAAGGCATCTCCCAATAGCAATTCAGGATTCAGTTCATCCTCACCCTTACTCAATTCCAAGTATTTCAAGGCACTTTTACCGGCAAAAGTAGCCTTTGTCCAGCTTTGCCGCTCACTGTAAAGCCTTCCTTGGAATCCATAAGCACCTGCCAAAAAGAAAGCTGCCTCCTTATTTGTCGGATCGTCATCGTACATCTTTTTGGCCTTCTCGATCGAAGTATCCATATACCTGATGAAAGAATCGTCAAAAGCTTTGTTTTCAATGTCCACGGCAATTTTCCACCACTGACTCAATCCCATCAAAAAATAAGGCAAAGGATGCTCTGGGTAAGTATACCCCATTACCTGAAAACCACGCTCCGCAGTTGCAAAGTCAAAATTATACATGCTGTTTACTGCATCTGTTATTCTAAACTGCAATGATTTATCCAACAACAGATAAGGCTCCCGAGATCCTATGTTGGAAATAGGATCTGGGTAGTTCATTTGCCCGTACGCATTCTGTTTGGGTAAAAATACCCCACAAAATGCGATGCATAAAACAAACAAAAGACTTTGCGAACATCCCTGAAAAAAGGAATGTCTTCCTAAAAGGCTATACATCTTGAAAAAGAGGTTCAAAACCATATTTTTCTTTTCAAACATCTCATAGTAATAAAAAATTTCGTGCGGCAGCAAAAATCGTGAAATAGCTGTCAAATTATTCAAAGAATCCTCGATGGCTGATGTATCTAAGGATAATTATTATCAATAAAAAGTAAAACACAAGCCCATCCGCCCAGATTCCTTGCGGAATCCCGGGCGAATAGACCTGATTGGCAATTATATAAAAAAATTAACAGCTATCTTTAATAACTTATTACACCTACAAAACTTCATAATGCTCACACTTCAAGCTTACTTTTAGCTTTGGTGGTTTACGCCAAGATCTTAGATTACTCCTTCCCTTCTGGTAAGGATTTTTGATTTCACTGTGTATTTCCTTAGGGAGATAAGTTTTACCGATCCCTTGCTTATCCCTCCGTTCCTACAATGCCTAACCTGATAAGCTTTTCAAAGTTATTCTTCAAACTTTAAGTTTTTAAAAATGTCTTTGTTCGATTTATAAGTGTAAAGATAAGAAATTATTTATTTCAAAAACCACTTTTATGTATTTTAAATACAAAAAAAATTGTTCAAAAGAATTTTTGTGTCTTAATTATATTCTAAAATTAGAATCGGATATTAAGTTTAATTAGGTAAATAGCAAATTAAACAATCGTTTATATATTAATAATCAAAAATAACCATCATAAATTTTTTTTTTACTCTTACCATTTAATTCAAAATGCGGTGAATAAACATCGAGTCACAGGTATTATCCGTAACTTCGATTGATAAAAAAATCGTTGAAATAACCCTCAAGACTGGATCTTATTTAAAAAAAGTTAATTTGTCCATTATTCCTGATAATTTTTTTATTTTCGCTTTTCCTTACAACAAAGTATTCCATACATGCAAAAGTACAATCAGGTAAATAATGTTACCGGCTGGATCGTTTTTTTCATCGCTTCCTCGACCTACATATTGACAGCGGAAGAAACAGCCAGCTTTTGGGATCCGGGTGAATTTATTGCGGTTGCCTACAAACTTCAGGTTCCCCATCCTCCCGGAGCGCCCTTCTTCCTCATTGTTTACCGAATGTTTAGTTTTCTGGCATTTGGGGATGGACTTCAAGTTGCCTTCTGGATGAATATAGGAAGCGCCCTTTTTTCGGGTTTCACTATATTGTTTTTATTCTGGACCATCACTTTATTGGGCAGAAAATTATTGCACATTCAAAAAGGCACCGAAACCCCAGGCCAAACCATTTCACTAATGGGAGCCGGTATAGTCGGTTCATTGGCATACACTTTTTCGGATAGCTTTTGGTTTTCCGCCGTGGAAGCTGAAGTTTATGCCATGTCTTCTTTTTTTACAGCCATCGTCATTTGGGCATTTCTAAAGTGGGATATTATCGAAGATCCAAAAAAAGAAAATCAATACATGGTTTTTATCGCTTACCTGGTTGGGCTTTCCATCGGCGTACACTTGTTAAATCTAGTCACATTGCCAGCCTTGGCATTGGTCGTATATTTTAAAAAGTATAAAGAACCAAATCTAAAGGGGGGGATAATCGCTTTTTTGCTCGGAGGAGTAGCCTTGATTATTATTAATAACATCATCATTCCAGGACTACCCGCCACGGCAGGATCCATTGAGATTTTTTTCGTGAACAGCTTGAATCTACCTTTCGGATCAGGAATTGTCTTTTTTTCCTTACTATTTATAGGAGGGTTAGTTGCCGCAATCATGTATTCGCTTAATCACGGGAAGGTGATATTAAACACCGTCCTACTGTGTCTGACATTTATTATGATCGGATATGGTTCCTATGCCCTTATTGTGATCCGGGCCAATGCTGACCCGGTCATCAATGAAAATGATCCCAGGGACATCATCAGCTTTGTCAGCTACCTGAAGCGGGAGCAGTATGGATACAGGCCATTGCTTCATGGACAATATTTTACCGCGGAGGTCACCGAGCAGGTAGAAGGCGCGCCTGTCTATGCCAAAGGGAAAGACAGCTATGAAATCGTGGATTATCAACTTCAAAGCATCTACGATCCCGCAAAGACCACCATACTGCCAAGAATTTACTCTACTCAAGAACGTCATAAGCAACTATACCGCTCCAAGCTTGGATTAAGGGAAGGGGAAGAGCCTACTTTTGCCGACAACCTTTACTTTATGTTTAGCCATCAACTGGGTCATATGTATTGGAGGTATTTTATGTGGAATTTTTCCGGTAGGGAAAGCGATTACAGCGATGCCCCATATCTCAGTATCTGGGACTCCCTATCCACCAACTTTCCGGATTATATCAAAGAAAACAAGGCGCACAACAACTTTTTCATGCTGCCATTGATTTTTGGATTGATTGGCATGTTTTTTCAAGCCAAGTATGATCCCAAATCATTTTGGGTCACCCTTATGCTCTTTCTCATGATGGGTGTAGTCCTTGTCCTATACCTTAACTCCCCTCCTGTGGAGCCGCGTGAAAGAGATTATATCTATGTCGGGTCTTTTTATGCCTTTGCCATTTGGATAGGGTTCGGCGTCTTGGGACTGGTGCAACAACTTAAAAAAATCAACAAAAACGCGGTAACAGTGGGTATTATAGCCACCTTAATTGCATTGCCTGTTCCCGTGATCATGGCCTTTCAAAACTGGGATGATCATGACCGGACTTCCCGCTATTTCTCTGTGGATTCCGCTCGGAATTTTCTTGCTTCCTGTGCCCCAAATGCCATCTTGTTTACAGGCGGAGACAACGACACCTTCCCACTCTGGTATGTGCAGGAAGTCGAAGGTTTCCGTACAGATGTTCGCGTTATCGTACTGAGTTATTTCGATACCGACTGGTACGTACAACAGATGACCCGACCGGTCAATGAATCCGCTGCCCTGGATTTTACTTTGGAATATGAAAACTTTAAAAAAGGTACAAATGATGTACTTTACGTCACAGACAGACTGGAGGCGTTATCACTGAGGGAATACCTCAAACTTTTGAAAAGTAACAGTGATTTATTGAAGCTGACGTCAAACTATTCAAGTAGCCTATATACCGTACCTGCCAGGAATCTGACACTTGATGTCGATCTTGAAAAGGTAAGGCAACTGGATGTTGTTCCCAGCCAATTTGAAGATTTGACCATATCCCGACTCAATATCGGCATCAAAGGAAATTACATTACCAAAGGCAGTCTGATGCTCCTTGACCTGATTGCGACCAATGATTGGGAACGGCCCATTTATTTCAACAACACATCTTTGGCTACCATCGGATTTGACTTGAGCAATCACGTGGTAATGGAAGGGCTGACCTATCGGCTACTACCCATTCAAAAACCGGACAATCAAGAAGAGCTAGTCAATACTGATTTGGCCTTCCAAAACGTAATGGAGGAATTTGCCTACCGGGGAATGGACAACCCAAATAATTTCTTCGACGATGAGTATCGGAGATTTACCTCCAATCACCGAAGTGTCTTGAACAGTATAACCATCGCTCTGATTGAGGAAGATGACCTGGAGGGCGCGCGACAAATCCAGCAACTCAGCTTGGATAAATTCCCCAATGAAGCCATTCCCTACGACTTGGCGAGCGGACAGTCGGTTCCCCTTTTGTTTGAGCTTGGCCAAGACGGGCTAGCCATGGACATCATAGACAACATGTCCAATAAATCCATCCAACTGATTGACTTCTACGAGGAGGCCAATAGACCCATGGATCGAGAAGGGAGTATTTCGATCGAAATGTTGCGGTATTTTATACCGCTCCTTAGGGAAAAGGGATATACCGAACAAGCTACCCGACTTCAAAACGAGTTTGACAGGTTATTCGGTACTGGCAGCTCACTTCCCCAGTTGAACCGCAGATAGTCAGCTTGTATTACATCAAAAAGGGGGGTGAAGAAAGGTTTTTTCTTCACCCCCCTTTCTATTTTGTTAATATGTAAAACAAATCCAAAGCCTGTGAAGCATCGTCAATCAGGGGATAGTCCCCATGCGTAATGTCGGTTACTTTTTGACCTTCCTGACGGTGAAGGGCCTTGCGGTTGATCCTGTTCAGTACCTCATAAGGAACTTTTAACACCGAAGCAGGCAATCTATATTGCAAATTTAAGATGTCCCAGCGGGTTATTTTCCTGACGGATTTCCGGTTGGCCTCATGGTATTCCATTACCTTGGCATTTCCACCTATCCCCTTGGCAATAACGTTTGAAAAGACAGCTTCACATAGTAACTTTAACTGATCGGGAGTGTACTCACGGATATGCCAGGGATTCCTGCTGAGAGAAAAATGGCTGTTTGGGGTAGAAATAATCGCTTGCCCCCCAGGTTTCAAGACCCTGTGCAACTCCTGTAGAAACAACCTGTCATCTGCAATGTGTTCTATCACCTGGAAACTAACCACCGTATCAAAGGTATCGGAGGGAATACCGCTTAGCGGTGGGATATGTGCTGTCCGAAAAGAATAATCCGGATATTTCTCTGAAAGCATGCTAATAACTTCCTCAATCTTGTCCAAACCAAGGTAGGAATCTACTTGCGTAGCCAATATTTCCACGCCTCTACCCTCACCGCATCCAACTTCAAGTAAATTCCCATTTACCAATGGTTTTGAGGCAAGATATGCCTTCAACAAACGTTGATGAATTGGGTTATCGCTTGTCAACTTATCAGAAGTTATTTCCGTTGTATAGGTAGCCATTTAAAATTTTATTATTTTCAACAAAATTACGGTTAATTTTTAAACCAACGATGAAAAAAATAAAGACAGTCCTTATGAGAATATCAATCGCCAGTCTCTTGATCCTGTTGACCACCGTCATATCGGGGTACAGCCAAACCAAATTGATGGAAATGAATCAAAACTTAAGGTACTCCAGGTATTCACGTATAGCATTAAAAATCATTCCTTTAAAACGGGGTGAAAAATCATTCACCCTTCAATTTGTCGTGGACAAAATTGAGGAAAACCCATCGTTTGACAATTACTTGTTCAGCTATGCCCTTGTGGAAAGTTTCCAGCAGGAAATCACCGATGACATGATCACCGCCTTCGATCAGGAAAGCCTTAAAAAAAATACAGACCGTCATTTTCTTTTTGAAGAAGAAGTGACATTGGGGGCCGACCAGTCCGAAGCCTATGCCGTCTTTATGGCGAAGGATACCCGGCAGGGGGATAAATACGTGTACCACATTGACCTGATCAGTCCATTTGTATCCGGTCATCCACCATTTGGAGCCTACTTTGGAAACGACATTCCTTTTGATCAGCAATACCTGAACATGGAAGAATCGCTGTTATTCAAAAGTAGCGGAGCCATCAATCTGCATCAGTTTTTTTTCCCACAGGAGTTTCCGCTACCACTGCCCCCAATGGAGACTAAGCCAGCCCCTGTGGTCAAAGACATCGAAGTAGATTATCGGGGTTCCTTTTTGGTAAATGTCCCGCAGGCCTTTGAGGACAAGGGCTATTATTTTGTCCAAAATGATACTGCCTCAAATACTGGACTTTTGCTTAAAACTGTACCTAAATCCTTCCCCACGGTTTCAACTTGGGAGGAAATGATACAGATGGTTACTTACATTTCTACCAGGCAGGAGCACGAAAATCTGCTTGAGGCTGAAAACAAAAAGCTCGCCTTGGATGAGTATTGGATCCGGATGATCCGTAATGAGGAGAAGGCCAAAGAGCTGATCAAGGAATATTTTCGCCAAGTGGAATTTGCCAACCTGCTTTTTACAGACTTCAAGGAAGGTTGGGCGACCGACCGGGGCATGGTGTACATCATCATGGGTCCTCCCCAAGAAGTTTACTTCGAAGCTGATCGGGAAACGTGGATTTATCTGTCCAATAACTCAAATTCAAGAATTAACTTTACCTTTGCCCGGATAAAAAATATTTTAACACCCAACTACTACACCCTAAACCGGTCCAGGGCCTACCAACCCGAGTGGTTTAAAACCATAACAGCATGGAGAAACGGAATGATGGTTTTCTGATAAACAAACAAGAAAGCGATAAAGATTATATTTTTGGTATCCGGGCAATCATGGAGGCACTTCATGCCGACCAGGAAATTGACAAAATTCTATTAAATAAGGAGCAAAGCAGCGAATTGACCAAGGAGCTTACGGAATTGGCCAAGTTGAAGCGGGTGCCTGTAACTAAAGTACCGGAAGGAAAACTCAATCGGATTACCAGAAAAAACCATCAGGGAGTTGTTGCCTACATTTCCTCCATTGCCTATGCCTCTTTGGACAATGTAGTAGATACCTGCTTCAGCAAGGGGGTGTCACCTTTAATATTGATCTTGGACCGAATAACGGATGTCAGGAATTTTGGAGCTATTTGCCGCACCGCAGATGTTGCGGGGGTACATGCCGTGGTCATTCCCGAGCGTGGGAGCGCCCAGATCAACTCCGACGCGGTGAAAACTTCGGCGGGTGCCCTCAATTTCCTACCAGTCTGCCGGGTCAAAAACCTGTACTATACCGTAAAAGACCTCAAAAAAATGGGACTGACGATTGTCAGTGTGACCGAAAAAACAGACCGTGCCATCTATGCGGCTGATTTTTCAGCACCCACGGCCTTAATTATGGGATCAGAAGAGGACGGAATTTCCCAAGAGCTCATGGGAATCAGTGATGAATTTGTTAAAATCCCGATGAAGGGACATATAGAAAGCCTGAATGTTTCCGTGGCTGCCGGTGTGGTCATTTACGAAGCACTCCGACAGCGAAGCGAATAAAGTCGTATATCCAAGCTTATTCCAATGGAGTTAATTTTCATTTTTGTTACGGCATTCCTTTTTATCACCTTGGGGTCCGTCTTTTTCTTTTTGCAAAAGACCCAGCAAAAAAATGAGGTGCTCCAGGAAAAAGTCAGGGAACTGCAGGTGAAAAATGCTGTTATGCAACAGGACAACTTGCATTTGGAAGAGAAAATTTCCTTTCAAAAAAAAGAATGGGAGCAGATGGGAAAGAAATTCACCAATGAATTTGAATTGTTGGCGAATTCGATTTTTGAAGAAAAGTCCCGAAAATTTTCCCTGCAGAACAAAGAAAACATCCAACAGCTTCTCCACCCCTTGGGAAAAGAGTTGGAGTCTTTTCGGAATAAAGTTCAGGAGACCTACGACAAAGAATCAAAAGAAAGGTTTTCGTTGGAATCCAGGGTAAAAGAACTGGCTGCTTTAAACCAACTGATCAGTGAGGAAGCCCGAAACCTGACCAACGCGCTAAAGGGGAATTCCAAGATCAGAGGAAATTGGGGTGAGGCTATCCTGGAAACCATCCTTCAAAATTCAGGGCTGGAAAGAAACCGGCATTACGTTGTACAGGAATTCCTAAAAGATGATTCCGGAGGGTATTTGTTGGGGCCTGACGGTAAAAAAATGCAACCCGACTTGACCATCAACTATCCGGATAACCGAAAGGTCATCATTGATTCCAAGGTATCATTATTGTCCTACGAATTGTTTTGCTCTTCCGAGCAAGAGTCAGACCAGGCAAGGGCATTGAAGGATCACGTAAGGGCGATCCGAACCCACATCGACCAGTTATCCTCCAAGCAGTACGAGACCTATGCCAAAGTGCTGGACTTTGTCATCATGTTTGTACCGGTAGAAGCAGCCTATATTACAGCCGTTCAGGCCGATCCCAACCTGTGGGAATATGCGTATAAGAAGCGGATTTTGATGATCAGCAGCAGTAACCTGATTGCAGCGTTGAAAATGATCAAAGACCTCTGGGTGCGCGATGACCAGACAAAACATGCCTTGGAAATTGCCAACAGGGGAGGAATGCTTTACGATAAGTTTGTATCCTTCTTGGGTACCTTGGAAGACATGGGGAAATATCTTGACCGCTCCAGTGAGGCATACAACCAAGCGATGAAGCAATTGCATACAGGCAACGGAAACCTCATCGGCCAGGTAGAGAAACTCAGAAAACTTGGGGTTGCTGCCAAAAGCCAAATTCCGGAAAAATTCAACCTAAATTCCAATTCCGAAGAAGACGCTTAAAGGGAATTTATATGTAGTCGCCACCTTTTAGCTTGGCATCTTTGAGAAACTCCCGGAATTTATCCTCTTCTCCCAGTTTACAGATCAAAAGGACATTGCCGGTGTCACTTATGAGATAGTTCTTGAGTCCTTGAATGACTACCAGTTTCTCCGGGCTGACATTTACAAAGCAGTTTTCGGTGTCGTACAGCAATGTATTTCCCTCGGGAACATTTTTACTGCTGTCTTTGGATTTTAGATCATACAAATTCTGCCAAGAGCCTAAATCCGACCATCCAAAATCCCCGGAAATCACATATACATCATCTGATTTTTCAAGGATACCATAATTGATGGTAACACTCTTGATCAGGCTGTATGCTTTTTTCAAATAAGCCGTTTCTTCAACAGTACCATAAAAGGGCATCCCCTCATCAAAAACCTCTGCCAATTCCGGGACATGCTTTTCAATGGTCTTTATGATACTTTCATTTTTCCAGATAAACAAGCCTGAATTCCACAAAAAGTCCCCACTGTTGACGAATGTTTCGGCCAGGTCCAAATCGGGCTTTTCGGTAAAAGTCTTTACTTTTTTCGCCACCTCTCCTGAATGCTCCAAGTATTGAATATAACCGCAGGAAGTATCCGGGCTGTGGGGTGCAGTCCCGAGCGTAATAAGTTTCCCTTGTGAGTCAGCGGCTTGGATAGCTTCATTTATAGCCTTAAAAAAAGCCATTTCATTCACTATCAATTGATCCGAGGGGCTGACAATTACCTTAGCTTTTGGATCAAGCTTTTTGATCATGTAGCTTACCAAAGCAAGGGACACCCCGGTATTTCTGCGGATAGGTTCCACGATTATTTGACAGTCAGCAAGTTCAGGAAGCTGCTCCTTCACCAAATGAAAATACCGCTTGCCAGTCACGATGAGAAAACGGTCTACGGAATAATTCTGAACAAACCGGTCAAAAGTCATTTGTAACAAGGTCCTACCGGTACCTATAAGGTCTAAAAACTGCTTGGGTTTGCTGTATCTACTATAAGGCCAAAGTTTAATCCCCAAACCGCCGGCAAGGATAACGATGTATGGTTGATTCTTCATAACTGCTAAACGATCCCCTCCTTCATCAAGTCATGAATATGGACAAAGCCCATGATCTTGGATTCCTGCATGGCTACGAGTTGGGTGATGTTAAATTCCTTCATTTTATCAAGTGCATGTATCGCATATTCTGCCGTGGAAATGGTTTTGGGGTTTGCAGTCATGATATCAAATGCCCGCACCACTGTCAAATCCGGGTTCTTTTCCAGCATTCGCCGAAGGTCTCCATCTGTGATAATACCCACTAATTGTTTATCTTCATCTATCACGGCGGTTGCTCCCAATCGTTTACTGCTTATTTCCACAATTACCTCGGCGAGATGCGCATTTGCATGAACGATGGGGACTGCATTTTTTGCGACCAAGTCTTCTACAGTGAGGTACAGCCGCTTGCCAAGAGAACCGCCTGGATGGAACTTGGCGAAATCCGCTGCGGTAAATCCCCTGGCCTCGAGCAGACAAATGGCCAACGCATCCCCCATAGCCATTTGGACAGTGGTACTGGTCGTCGGGGCCAGGTTATTGGGGCAGGCCTCGACTTCAAAACCCGCATGTAGGATATAGTCAGCCTGCGTTGCCAAATAACTGTCCTTTTGGGAGACCAAAGCAATCAGCTTGGCTCCCAATCTTTTTAATAGGGGAACCAATACCTTAATCTCAGGCGTGTTGCCGCTTTTCGAAACACAAATTACAAAATCTTCTTCTTTAATCATACCCAAGTCCCCGTGAATTGCATCAGCTGCATGCATAAACAGCGAAGGAGTACCCGTAGAATTTAATGTTGCCACAATTTTATTTGCTACAATAGCACTTTTTCCTATGCCTGTAATGACGACCCTTCCATTGGAGGAAAGAATTGCGTTCACACAGTCCTCAAAGTCATCGTCTATAAAAGAAATAAGTCCTTTTACAGCTTCGGCTTCGATTTGAAGAACTTTTATAGCGGTATATTTAATATTTTTAACTAAATTCAATTTTGCTGTCGTTAATCATTAAATTTGTACAAAAGTAGGAAAGATTTCCTACATACTTAAATGAAATGAGCGGGGCAAATCCTTAAACGATTTATGGAGTGGATTCTACTGTAAAAGAAAATTTAAAACGCATTTTTGGTTTCAACCAGTTTAGGGGAAATCAAGAAGCAATTGTTGATAATATATTAAGAGGAAACAACACCTTTGTTATCATGCCTACCGGGGCTGGCAAATCTCTTTGCTATCAGCTACCGGCTGTGATAAAGGATGGAACGGCCATAGTCATTTCCCCACTTATCGCATTGATGAAAAACCAGGTAGATCAATTGAATTCCTTTGGGATCAATGCCCATTTTCTCAATTCTACCCTAAGCAAATCAGAGACGAACAAGGTAAAAAGTGAGGTGAAATCCGGGCTGACAAAGCTCCTCTATGTCGCGCCTGAATCACTTACCAAAGAGGAAAACATCAACTTCCTTCGTAGTGCCAACATCAGCTTTGTTGCTATAGATGAGGCACATTGCATCTCTGAATGGGGCCATGATTTCAGACCTGAGTACCGCAAGATAAAAACCATAATCAGTTTGGTGGGTGATAACCTCCCCGTGATCGCACTGACAGCAACAGCAACTCCAAAAGTTCAGCAGGACATCCAAAAAAACCTGCAGATGGAAGAGGCTGATCTCTACAAGTCATCCTTTAACCGGACAAACCTCTATTACGAGGTAAAGCCAAAAATAAAGAATGAAACCAAAAAGCAGATCATCAAATACATCAAGACTAACAAGGGCAAATCAGGGATTATTTATTGCCTAAGCCGTAAAAAAGTCGAAGAAATTGCAGATTTGCTTAAGGTAAACGGTATTAATGCGGCACCTTATCATGCCGGGTTGGACGGACATGTCCGGGTAAAAAACCAGGATGACTTCCTCAATGAAGAAGTAGACATCATCGTTGCTACAATCGCTTTTGGTATGGGCATAGATAAGCCCGATGTGCGCTACGTGATCCATTACGATGTGCCCAAATCCTTGGAGGGATACTATCAAGAAACCGGGCGGGCAGGCAGGGATGGCTTGGACGGCCATTGCCTGATGTTTTACAGGTATGAGGACATAGTCAAGTTGGAGAAATTCAACAAAGACAAGCCGGTCAACGAACGGGAGAATGCCAAAGTGCTACTCCAGGAGATGGCCGCTTATGCAGAAAGTTCCGTTTGCCGCAGGCGTTTTTTACTTCATTATTTTGGGGAACAAATGAAGAAAGACTGCGGCTTTTGTGACAATTGTAAAAAACCAAAAGAAAAGTTTGACGGAAAGGAAGATATCCTGCTGATCATAGAAGCTGTTAAGGAAACCCAGCAGCGGTTTGGCATAGACCACATCGTAAACCTAATTCGTGGAGAAAACAATGATTATATTCTCAGTTACAGCCACGACAAATTGTCGGTGTTTGGAAAAGGCAAGGAAAAAGATGAGATTCACTGGAAGACAGTAATCCGTCAGGCAATGATTTTTGGCCTTTTGGATAAAGACATAGAAAATTATGGAGTTATCTTACTTTCTGATGAAAGTGAAGATTTTCTGGAAAATCCTTACCCTGTCAGCATAAGCAAGAATCACAACTTTGAGGAATTGGCCGAAACAATTTCTTCGGAGGAGATGAACAGCATAGGCAAAGCTTATGATGAAAAACTTTTTGAACTGTTAAAAGCAGAACGTAAAAAAGTTGCCAAGCAAAAAAATCTGCCTCCTTATGTGATTTTTCAAGATCCTTCTTTGGAAGAGATGGCAACCGTATACCCTACCACCGGGGAGGAACTCGCCCAAATCACCGGGGTTGGCATGGGTAAAGTAACCAAATTTGGTGATACCTTCCTGAAATTAATTGAAAAATATGTAGAAGAAAACGACATCGTAACAGCCTCAGATGTTGTAGTCAAGACTTCCGGAACGCGCTCAAAGGTCAAAATCTCGATCATTCAGCAAATCGACAGAAAAGTAGATTTGGATGAGATTGCCAACAACTTGAATATTTCGATGGGGGAACTACTTCATGAGGTGGAGCAGATTATCTACAGCGGAACCAAATTAAATATTAATTATTACATTTATAATATAATGGATGATGAACGGGAGGATATACTGCATGATTACTTCATGACGGCTGAATCTGACCACATCAAAAATGCGTTGGGAGAACTGGAAGACGATGATTTTTCAGAGGAAGAAATTCGCGTTTACCGAATTAAATTCATCTCCGATCACGCCAACTAAACGAAGTATATCCAATGAAAATATTGCTTATAGGCAGTGGGGGGAGAGAGCATGCTTTTGCGTGGAAAATTACCCAAAGTGCCCACTGTGAAAAGTTATACACAGCACCGGGAAATGCAGGCACCTCAGCATTAGGTGAAAATGTAGCCATAGGCTCAAACGATTTTGAAAAGTTGGGGTCATTTTGTTTGGAAAAGGGAATTGACTTGGTCGTCGTCGGTCCTGAGGAACCGTTGGTTCAAGGCATTCGCAATTACTTTGAAGCCAAAAACGAACTCAAAGACATCCCTATTGTAGGACCTGGCAAGGAAGGTGCCCAACTGGAAGGGAGCAAGGATTTTTCCAAACAATTCATGGCCCGACACGGGGTGCCTACCGCCGCCTATCAAACCTTCACAAAGGATACCCTTGAAGAGGGTTTGATTTTTATCCGTAAGCAGGAGCTGCCCATCGTATTAAAAGCCGACGGATTGGCTGCGGGCAAAGGGGTGTTGATCTGCAACGACTATGGAGAAGCCTGCCGTGAGTTTAAGGAAATGCTGCTGGAAGAGAAGTTCGGCGCTGCCTCCCACAAGGTAGTCATTGAGGAGTTTTTGACAGGAATAGAATTATCTGTTTTTGTAGCCATAGACGGATCAGATTATGTGATCTTGCCGGAGGCAAAAGATTACAAAAGGATCGGTGACCACGATATCGGGCTCAATACAGGAGGCATGGGGGCGGTTAGTCCCGTTCCTTTTGCGGATGAAGTTTTTATGCAAAAAGTAAAGGAAAGGGTAGTAATGCCTACCCTTCATGGACTGAAGAAAGACGGCATTCCTTATCAGGGCTTTATTTTTATCGGCCTGATGAACAAGTCTGGGGATCCTTATGTGGTCGAATACAATGTACGCATGGGTGACCCTGAGACTCAAGCTGTCCTTCCCCGGATAAAAAGTGACTTCGTAGAACTCCTATATGGGATAGCCACCCAACGCTTAAGCAAGTATATCCTGGAAATTTCTACCTTTGCAGTCACTACCGTGGTCATGGTTGCGGGAGGATATCCGGAAACATATGAAAAAGGAAAGCCAATTCATGGCCTGGAAGGGATTGATGAAACTGACAGCCTCGTGTTTCATGCGGGCACTACCTTTGCTGAATCGGGAGAGGTGATTACCAACGGGGGCAGGGTATTGGGGATTACGGGTAAGGGGGATGACATGCAAGATGCCATTTCCAACGCCTATGGCAAAGTAAAAAAAATTCAATGGAATGGGGCATATTATCGAAAAGATATCGGTCAGGATATCCTGCAAGTTTTAAAATAGCCCCCATTCCCCACCGATAAATGAGGAGTAGTACTCCCTAAAAAATAAATATGTCAGGATGTAGTAGCTGCTCTACCGGAACCGACCAAGTCGGTGGTTGCCAAAACAACGGCACCTGTGGTACGAGCGATTGTAATAAAATGAATTCCTTTGATTGGCTTTCCCATATGGGATTGCCGGAAGTGGACAAATTTGATATAGCAGAAATAAAGTTCAAGGGAGGGCGAAAGGATTATTTTCGCAATGTGGATTACCTTCCCCTTACCACCGGTGACCCTGTCGTAGTGGATGTACCCAATGGACACCACATCGGGTATGTGTCCCTGCAAGGAGAATTGGTTCGGCTTCAGATGCAGAAGAGAAAAGTAAGAGATGACGACAACATTCTGCGCATTTACCGCATAGCCAACCAAAAGGATCTCGACAAGTGGCAGGAAGCTAAAAACAAAGAACTTCCCACCCTCTATCGGGGAAAACAAATCATAGATGAGATTTCGCTGAAAATGAAACTCTCCGATGTGGAATTTCAGGCTGATGGTTCAAAAGCAACGTTTTATTATTCTGCCGAGGATCGGGTAGATTTCCGGGAGTTGATCAAGTTTTTAGCTACTGAATTCAAAATCAGGATAGAAATGCGGCAAATCAGCCTCAGGCAAGAAGCTGGAAGACTGGGTGGAATCGGTGTTTGCGGACGTGAACTTTGCTGTTCAACATGGATTCACGACTTTAAAAGTGTCACCACATCGGCGGCAAGATATCAGAATCTTTCGCTAAACCCCAGCAAACTGTCAGGTCAGTGTGGTAGGCTTAAATGCTGTCTAAACTATGAATTGGACAGTTACATGAGCGCGTTGAAAGACATCCCCAACGTGGATAAGCCACTTTTGACGGAAGCAGGTACAGCCAAGTTGCAGAAAACGGATATTTTCAGAAAACTCATGTGGTTCAGCTACAACGATGACAATAACTGGCATGCTGTGGATTGCATCCGGGTAGCGGAAATCCTGGAAATGAATGCCAAAGGGGAAACACCTTCCAGTCTAAAGCAGGATAAAGCAGTAGACTCGGAAGAAGTATTCACCAATTCAAACAGGGATTTGGAGCTGCTTGACAAAAAATTTAGCCAGAACAAAAAGAAAAAGAAGCGAAAACCCAAAAACAAGCCAGGCACTACCGGTGAAGAAAATGAGCAACCCAACGGTCAAAAACAAAAGGATCCCATCAACGGAACACCTTCGGTAAACCCCAACAAGAACCGTAAACCGAACAGGGAGCGAAGCGAAAATAAACCCAAATCCAATCTTCAACAGCCACAACCCACAGCAAAACCAACTGTAGACGGATCAGTTGGTAGCACGGAAACTCCGAAAAAGAAACGAAAGAATAACAACCGCCGACGGGGCAACTCCGGCCCCCCAAAAACAAGTGGCTCCAATGAATAAAAACCTTAAAGGCGGATATTTCACGGTTCTTTTTATTGGATGGTTGCTTTCTTCCTGTGATGCAAACCGGGTGTTTGAAAAATACTGGGATTTTGAGGATGTTACGTGGAATCTGGATGAGGGGGTAACTTTTAACATTCAAGAAATACAACATCAATCAACCATTCCTGTAATTTCCATACGATATACAGACACTTATGAATTTCATAACCTGTACCTACGGTTTGTTCAAGAAGACAGTACGGCTTCAATTCTCCAAGATACCTTGGTGAATGTTGCCCTTTTCGACCCTAAAACTGGAAAGCCCCTGGGCAACGGCTATGGCAACCGACACACCGTATACGATACACTGTTGGGGAAGGGGCGGATTTTCCCCCAAACCGCGGAGATAATCATTTGGCAATACATGAGAAAAGACCGGCTTGAAGGAATTGAATCGGTTGGAATCAAGTTATTGGGTGACAAGTAGCTCCCTTATTTGGGCTTCTACTCGGCTTTCTTACTCAATTTAGTCTGGAGCAGGTCTTCTTTGTCAAGCCAATATTGCCTGCTGAATACATGGATAGGTTTCCAGTTTTTCGCCAATAATAATTTTGGGTGGTAAACAAGCGACTCTTTGGCATTTTTGGCTATGTAAAACCGATGATCGTCTGTTAATAACGCTGATGTCAGCATACCAGCTTCCCTAACTTCGAGATCCATTACCTGATAGTAGGCATTTTCTCCAACCAAATGATTTCCATACACGCCCGAAAGCTTTTTCTTTAAAGACCAAGTGTCCTTAAAATCAGAAGATATAATCGGTTGAATAGGTATTTCTTTTCCTGCCTCCATGTCTTCGACAAAGGCAATATAATCCCGGAGCATCTTTATTCCCCTATTCCCCATTAACGATTCCTTGAAATCAGCGGATGACAAGCTGGTAATCAGGATGATTTCTTTTCTTGCGCGGGTGATGGCTACATTCAGTCGGTTTTCACCTCCCTTCTTACTTAGTAGCCCAAAATTGGCGGTAAATTTCCCAGAAGAATTGGGCGCATATCCAACAGTAAAAATAACCCGATCAAACTCGTCCCCCTGAACATTCTCAATGTTTCGTACCTTTATTTTTTCTTGATGACGCAACAAACCCTCAACTTCCAGTAATTCCATTACCAAGACCATCTGGAAATAATTAAACGTAATAACTCCCAAGGTCTCCTGAGGAAATTTCTCCCGCAAAAGCTTCACTTCAAGGATTACTTCTTCAGCTTCTTCGTGGTTGGTTTGTTTTTCCCAGATTCCGTTTTTTTTGATCCTTCTCAACGAAATAATCTCCTCATTAAGGGACTGCATATTGGGCAGCATGGACAGGGTATTATTATAGAAATGGGTGTTGGAAAAATGAATCAAGGGTAAAAAATTGCTCCTATAGTGGGTTTTAAGTTGAAATGTCGGGAAGTATCTCGAAGACATTTCAAGCAGGGATTCCAATTCCAATTCAGGTGCCTCCTCCTCGGTATCCAACCTCACCTTGTACAAGTCAAAAGGCTGTAGCTGTTGGCTGTCACCAGCAACCACTACCTGCATTCCCCGGCGCATCACCGGGAGGGCACGCTCAAAATAACATTGGGAAGCTTCGTCAAATATTACTAAATCGAAATAGGGTTCCAAAGGAAACAAGGCAGCAGCCGTCTCGGGAGACGCCAACCAGCATGGGATAAGTTTGAATATTTCTTTGGCATGGTTGGAGATAAGTTTTTTGACCGGCCATAGCTGGCTCTTTTTAGTCACTTGGTGATTGAGATCCCTGTAGGTGATCAAATTCCCCAACCGATTATTTTCCAGTTTATTGCATACTTCTTCCCTAAGCCTCATTTCTACGATGAATCTGGAGATTTTACTTTTTTCCTCCACTGCCTCCTGAAATTCGGCGATAATTCCACGCATGTGAGGACCGGAAACGTCCTTGAGTACAGGGTACTTGGCCTCCAGGTGCTCGATCCAGCTGATCTTGAGACTTGAAAGAAAAATCTGCTTTTGACTTTCAACATCCAAGTCGGGAAAATTGTCCAGTAACTTCTCCATTACTTTGCGGTCTACCTCACGCAGGTTCATTTTGAGTGTGTCAAATCGGACCAAAGCCTCAAAATCCTTTGGAAAGGTTGCCAGGATAGGATATAATTTATCTTCATTCGGAGTCCCCAGGAGGTGCTTCAACTGAATATCCGTGAGGTAGTTGCGCCACTTGGGTACATGGTCGAGTCCCCACTCATTGAGCCGGATCAACTCATCCATCGTACCTTGAAAATGATCGAATGTGATAGCCTGACTATAAATATAAGAAACCAATACCCCCAAGTCAGCCATTAAAAACCGAGCCTCCATGGCTAAAATCAACTTATCCACCATGGATCTAAACCCTTCCCATTCGAAGGGTTTTGCCGGTAAAGTAATCCATTCCTTTTGCTTGAGCAGCGTATATTGATGGTTCAGGTTGAGCCGGTTTTCCAATTTTTCAATCAGCAAGCCCACCCCTTCCTTATTTTTCTTTAGCTGATTCAGTTCCAGCAAGTTCAGAATATCCCAATATTTTTGGGGGTTTGATTTAAGCTTGATTTTCCCAACCCAAGAGTCAAGCATCTTCAGAAGTTGGATTGCACGTCTGAAAGTGGGTTCGACATCCTCATCCGCAGTATACCATTCAATACCCTCAGATCGGAAAAGTTTGGCAATAGTATCCGCTTTATTCTCTAACCAAAGTACATCAAAGGAATTTCTCCCGAAAGGCATGAGTTGTTTGAACTGGTAAAATATACTTTCATCCTTTAAGATCTCCCTCAGCTGTGCTAGTTTTTCCCGGTTCTCAAAAGATTGATAAATAATATTAAATTCAAAATCCTGTGCAAGCCATTTTTTCAGCTTACGCTCGGCTGATTCCTTTACTTCTGCTACCTCATTTAGGGTATTCATAAACCCGCTGAGGATAGAAGGCCCAAAAGAAGAAAAATTTACCCGGTGGAACCAAAAAGATGACTGATAGTCATAGGTTTTATAGTAGTCATGAAAAACTTCAAAATCTCTGAAAAACCCATCCAGCTCTCCAAACCGATAGGACTTGTAATATTGGATAAGGTCAATATTTTTTTCATCAGCGGATGAGGAAATATAAAGCTGCTTGATTGGGGCTCCGCACTCACCCAAATCAAACAATGCTTGTTTATATTCGAAGAAGAAATCCATATTCCGCTCGATGATTCGGCAGTTTTGGCTAAAATTCCGTTCTAACTGGATGGCATCTAAGGATCGGTTGAGTTCTTGATAACTTTCGAGGGAACTAATCTGATGGGAGATTTTTTTATAAAGTTCCTTGCGGTCGCCCCGAAAATCATGGACCAAACCTGAGAAATTGGCAAATCCCTGCTGGGCAAGCCGCTCAAAGACTACATCCAACGCCACCCTTTTTTGCGAAATTACAAGCACTTTTTTTCCCCGGGAAATATAATCCGTAACCAAATTACAGATTAATTGGGATTTCCCTGTACCCGGAGGACCCTGAACCACACAGGATCCACCGGCTTTGACCTTTTTGATGACCTCTTCCTGACTGGCATCCATCGGCAGGGTAGTATATAAGTTGTCTTCTTTGGTAGCCCTGGGAGAATCATCCAAAGTACTAAACCATGACTCAAGCAACCCATCCAGATCCTGGTGGCTGTTCTCCTCAATGAGCTGTGTATAATCATCCATCAAAAATGAGCTCTTTTGAGGAAATTGACCCAACACGGCGTAGGGATTCAGTTTCAGCATGCCCGTTTGAAAAGAATCATCAAAAAACGCACGGTTTTGCTCGGGAAAAATCTCCAGCTTGTCCTGATAGATTTCCCGGTTGAAATTGAGCACCAAACCCTTTTGAAGGTGATGGTACAAATCAGTTCGAAATCCTCTCGGGTCCTTGGAAAAATCTTCCAACGACAGCTCCATCCATGATTTGTCCAGCGGTTTTCCTTGCGCTTGCCCGTATGCCAGTAAAAAGGACGGATTTAGAAAAGGAAGTTCACCGGGATTTTTTCTAAGAAACCACACATTTTCTTCCAGTACCAAACTAATAGGAAAAAAGAGCAGGGGACAGCGAACCAACTGGTCATTGAGCAGCTTGCCTTCCACAAAGGGCCAGCTGACAAACAGGTTTTTTTCACCCGTTTCCTCTTCCGCAAATTTCACGTTTTGATGCAGCCTTTTCAGCCGTTGGGAAAGCTGGTTCACATTCTTATCCCGGGCATCATTTACCTGAATCAGGGGGATATTCCGCTTTCTGCCAAGCAGCTCGGTGATATAAAAAAAGGACGGGTGGTTGTTCAGAAAGTGAAAATCCTTCAGGTCGATCATCTGCTGGTGAATCAGCTTGGGCAAAAAGATCGACCGGTTATTTGAAGACAGGTCCACCAGCCTGTTTTTATATACCTGCAAGATATCCTGAAGCATCTAACCCTATTTAAACGGTGAGTCTTTTTCTTTTGCCATGTGGTTATAGACAATACCATCCATGATCCCAGGAACCCATTTATTCAGAAAATGTGCCAACTTTCCCTGACTTGTCAAAACAATATCCCGCTTTCTTTTCAAGGTAGCTTCCAGGATAGCCCGGGCCACGTCTTCCGAACTCATCATCTTACTTTCATCCCTCGGAGATTCTTTTTGGGAGCTGCCATCGGCTGTCAAGGCGATATTCCGGATGTTGGATTCGGTAAATCCCGGGCAGGCCACCAGTACGTGGACGCCTAACTTCATCACCTCCGTTCTGAGGGATTCAAAAAAACCGTTCATGGCAAATTTACTCGCTGAATAGGCCGTTCGGGCGGGTGTTCCCCTGAAACCGTTGATGGAGGAAACGGCCACAATGGAACCTTTGTTGGCAATAATCTCAGGCAGACAAGCTTTGGTGAGGTAAACAGTCCCCCAAAAATTGGTATCCATCACCTGGTGAAAAACCTTTAAATCCAGCTCGCTGAAAAGTGCCCGCATGGAAATGCCTGCATTGTTTATCAATATGTCTATTTTCCCAAAATGCGTGACCGTCTCCTTCGCTACCTTCAAATTATCTTCTTGGGATGCTGCATTGGCTAACAAACCCAAGCAATCAATTCCCGCATTTTGCAGCTGAACCAGGGTATTGTCAATTTTTGGCTGGCTTCTGCCGGTGATGACAACTTTGGCTCCAGAACTCCCAAAAGCAAAGGCACATGCCTTACCAATGCCTGATGTGGCTCCCGTTATGATGGCTACTT
>JBBQXZ010000046.1:0-25347 GCA_038209145.1 Cytophagales bacterium
ATACAGGTTTGTTTTCATGGACAAAATGGGATTATTATTACTGAGAGGCTACCTGGATGAAACACATCTGAATCCGGTATGTTCCAAACCAGTATCCGGTGAAGATTTCATTTTGGCACTAACCCTGTATCCTTCACAATACGATACATTACATAGATAGGACCCTCCTTTTACAATTCGTTTTGGAACAGTGGGTTCTTGGGGATCAAAGCTGGTGCCTGGTCCCTTTGGGTTCACAGTCAGGTCCTCTTGAATGCTGGCATAATAATTCTCATGATACCAGTCTGCTGTCCATTCCCATACATTGCCCGCCATGTCATACAATCCATACGGATTGGGATCAAATGATTTTACGGGGGCCAAGCCCAAAAATCCATCCTTTCCGGTATCATTTACAGGAAACTCTCCCTGCCAGATATTGGCCAAAAAGCCATCTGTCTCTACAGGTTTGTCTCCCCAGGGAAATGATTTCCCATCTACTCCGCCTCTTGCGGCGTATTCCCACTCAGCCTCGGTGGGAAGGCGCTTACCTGCCCATTTGGCATACTCCACGGCATCGTCCCAGGCAATATGCACTACTGGTAAATTTTCTATTCCTGAAATGCTGCTTTCAGGACCCTGCGGATGCCTCCAGTTTGCGCCTTCTGTCCAGGCCCACCACTGGGATGCATTTTGTAGGGAAACCCGTTGTGCGGGCGGGTTAAAGGTAAGCGAAGACGCAACCAACACATCTTCTGGTGGTTTTGGTGTCCCGGGTGGCAGTTGTTTTTTGATTTCCTCCCAATCGGGCCTTTTTTCCGCAATAGTGACATACCCCGTTGCGGCTACAAATGCGGCAAACGCCGCATTGGTGACTTCGGTCTCATCGATCCAAAAGCCGTCTAACTTGACCCGATGTGCGGGAAGTTCATCTTTTCTTCCGCGACCATCGGCTGCACCGCGGGTATATGTCCCCCCTTCTATCCAGATCATACCCTCATGGAAAACTTCTTTGGAAGATTCAACCCTATCTTCCTCGGAACCTGTATTGGCTAGGTTTCCAAACCTGTCCGGCATATTATCATGGCAAGAAGCTAGCTCATCATCCATGGCTATTTCTCCTTTTTCTTCGCCTTGACTCTTGTCAGTACCACAAGAAAGTATCGCAAAAATAATTATTAAAAGGAAAAAGGAATGCAGGATACGTGTTGACATTGTGATTTCAGATTTATTAATTCTTTAAATATAGAAAACAAGACAAAAGAAGCCTACAATTCGGTCGGTTTTTTGATAAGCTTTAAAATGACCTCCCTTAAAGGGCAAATAGGCTTATCACCAACTCCCCAGGAAATAAGCCATACGACGGTTTACTTCATCATTTATGGCCTGGGGCTTTAGGCCCTCTACCTCAAAGTAATAGTCCAAGGTCGGGTGATCTTTGAAAAACACAAGGCTATTCATTACCTGTAATACCTCTACCGGATCTAGACTAATATTGATTAATTGAATCAATTCCGGGAACGGATCAATTTGGGCATGAATTCCCAAATATTCAATGACCCGCCACCTGACAAGAGGACTCGAATCTTTTATCATTTCGCCAATTTTAAGCCCTATTTTTTGATCATGCCGCCTAGCTGTTTGAGCGGTGACTGCCCAGTATCTCACCAGGTCATCCGAATCTGAAAGGGCTATGGTCAAAGCTTGGGTTGCGTTCTCAGATGGGTCCAGCGCCAAATCAGCCGTATTCATTAACTTTAATAACCTATCTCTATGTTCCTTTCCATACCCCACCGGGTTGACCATGGCATCCTTTAACATTACGGATTCTGGCAAAAAACTGAGATCCAAGATCGCCTGCGATTTTTGACTGGACAGGTCACGGAGTGTTTTCAGGTTTTCGAGGTAAGCCGGATTATCGGCTAAGTTACGGATCTCATGGGGATCCTTATCCAAGTCAAAGAGCATTTCCACGGGTTTCCCCAAAAAAAACTGCCTGGTTTCACCCGAAAGGGTACCCTGCTCAAAGCGCGATCGCCATTCTGCAAAGGCCAGCATTTGGTACCTGTAATTGTTATGGAGGGCATCTGGATAAAAGGGCTGATAGCTTCGGATATATTTCCACTTCCCCTTTCGTATTGACCGTAACATTTCATACTTTTCATCAAATCGGTCAGCGTATCCATAAGCCTCATCCCGCATGGAAACCTCTTCCATGTTTAAATTTCGGCCTAAAAATGGTTTGCCATCCATTTGATCTGGAATAGCCAAACCGGCTAAATTCAGCAGGGTCGGGGCAAAATCAACGAAACTAACAAATCCCTCCGCGGTCTGTGGAATTTGGGAAGGGACCAGATGCCGCCAATTTTCCGGAATCCTTACCACTAAAGGTACGTGCAACCCCCCTTCGTACAAATAGCCTTTGCTTCGGGGAAGAACTCCTCCATGGTCACCAAAATAAAACACAAACGTGTCTTCCAAAAGTCCGTCCTCGCTAAGCTGATTGATCCGTTTACCAACCCATTCATCTATTTCCCTGATTTTTTCCCGATGAAAAGCGGTGGTAAACCGAAAAGTAGGCGTATCCGGAAAATAAGGGAAAAGAGATATTTGTTGTGCATTTTCTTCCAAACTATGACTATTCATAAAAGACGCTGTAAAGTGCAACCGACTTTCATGGGACCCGACAAAGGTTTCTTGGTGAAAAAAAGGTTGATTGGCACTCTTACGGTTCCTCCAAGAGGCCTGTACGGATGATTCATCCCAAACTTCAGGACTTTCTTCTGCATTATAATCCTTTTTGTTGTTGTTTGACGTATAATATCCCGCCCTCCGCAGATATACAGGAAACATTTCCAAATCATCCGGCATTGGTGTAGCTTCAGTTTTGCGGTGATATTGAATACCCGTCCGGGGTGCCATCGTACCAGTGATTAGGGTACTCCTGGCAACAGAACAAACGGGTGAATTTGAGAAGGCGTGTGAGAAAAGTAACCCCTGAGCAGCCATGGCTTTTATATAAGGTGTTTCCACCCCGTTTGCGTCAAACAACTGCATAAAATGTTTGGAGTTGTCTTCTGAAATCAGCCAAACAAAATTTGGACCCAAAGCTTTAGAGTCGCTTTTAAAAGAGGTTTGAGAGGCATGGGAAAATTGAATGACTAAACTCAACACGACACAAACAAGAATTCGCGTATCCATCGTAATCTGCCATGGAAAGTTTCTACAGTACATTATCTTGGGTTTATTTGATTGAATATTCAATTGGTTATGATAGTTTAGTCTAAAGCAAAATTTTAATTCCAGTCTATCTGAATTTGAGATTGCTCTGGACCAAATTACAATTTACATACAGTGACAGCGATCTTGTACACAGCTATCCATAGTAAAGAACAAGTAGCCCACTTAGGGAATAGGGAACCAATTGCTCAATAAAACAAACCTGGTTGAATTGGCCTTCAATTTGTAATCCTTTTCAGGCGTGAGGAAATAATTATCCGATCGATCAATTCTCTAAAACTACCAATTCTACCCTGCGATTCAAAATTCTACCTACTTCTGTTTTATTATCCGCAATGGGGCGGGTGCCTCCAAAGCCACTTACCCGTATCCGCTCAAAACCCACCCCTTGTTTCACAAGTAAATCACGGATCTGGGAAGCCCTTTGCGTTGAAAGTGTTTTATTAAGTTTTACATTTCCCAAATTATCGGTATGTCCTTCCAACCTGATTTTGATGGTGGGAAAGGAAATCAAGAATTCAGCAAGGGTGTTTATATAGCCAATGGACAGCGAATCTGATAGCTGGAAGCTGCTTCGACCAAATTGGACGATAGTCAAGTCCAAGCGACTTCCTGGCTCAACGGGAGTCAAAATTTCCATTGAAAAGGGTTTATTCCAATCAACTGTTAGCGGGATATAACCGGAAACGTTCAAAATCCAGATACCACCTGACGAATCAAGATCAGAAATATTTTCTGCCGACAGAATTTCACCATTTGAAGAAATTCCCCGAACCGAAAAATCACTCAGCGTCAAAGCCGCTTGATTCATCCATTGTTCTCTTTTCTCCCTCGGGGTAAGCTGTATCGATGTGGTTTTTTTGGTAATTGACATCCGATCTGTCAAAGAAATATCCGGTATGGCAGCTTCCTCAACCTTGACTAATTCCGCCAACTCTGATTTAGCCTGCTTTTTTTCCTTTTGATCGTTGATAACCATGTTAAAAATTTGGTCCCTGATTTCAGTTGGTAAAATGAAGATATCCCCATATCCCTCACTACTGCTTGTGCTTGTGAAAAATGTATCTCCATTTGTCGGATTTTCCATAAAAGATAGGGTAACTCCTAGTCCATCCAAGAAAGTCACAGGTACCGGGTAACTCCATTGGGTAAATGAATCATCCATTCTTAGCGAATAAAACAGCTGATAACCAGATCCCTCTCCGGGCCTATTGGAGGAAAAGAACAATGTTTCATCTTCTTCTCTGTAGTAAGGTGTCAATTCTTGGTAAGTAGAATTGATAGTGTTGCCCAAATTGATGGGTCTGGACCATAAATTGGTTATATCGTCCAGTCTTGAAACATAAAGGTCTTCATTACCATAGGATCCAAAAGACTGCATGGACATCAGAATAATTTTTCCGTTTTTGCTAAGTCTGCCGTTAAAATCGGCACCTAAGCTCCTTAGTCCGGGAATGTTCAACGCACTATCCATTTGCCAAAATCTGTCTTTTTGTTGGTACACAAAGATGCCTTGCGCGCCTTCATACTGGTGATGAAATACATAAGCCGTTTCGTCATCGGGAAAACCGATAATTTGGTCATAGGAATCTGTGGCTAATTCTTCTACTTTGACTGGGGTAGAAAATTTGTGTCCAGAAATGTTACTACTTTTCCATATATCCCCGCTGCTACTTATTCCTACTGTATATCCAGCCTGATAAACCCGTGTCAGATATAAATCTCCAGAAGGATGGATTAAAGGATGCATTTCGTCCGAAGCTGAATTTACTTCGGATAGCGGCAAAGGCTGCTGGGCAGAAAGGGTGTTTAAAGCAAAAAAAGCAACTGCTAAACTCAACAGTGCTTTTTTTACAAGCGTATAGTTTATTGACGTCATTTATTTTCCCAATACGATGGCAAATACCAATGGGACCACAATGGTAGCATCTGATTCAATGATAAATTTCGGTGTGTCCAGGCCCAGTTTGCCCCAGGTGATTTTTTCATTGGGAACTGCTCCCGAATAGGAGCCATAGGAAGTGGTGGAGTCAGATATTTGGCAAAAATATCCCCATAAAGGAACATTGGTGCGCTGTAGATCCTGGTGCAGCATGGGCACCACACAAATGGGGAAGTCGCCTGCAATACCCCCACCAATTTGGAAAAAGCCAACGGTGCTGTCATCTTTTGCGTTTTCGGTATACCAATCCGCCAGGAAAATCATGTACTCAATACCACTTCTAACGGTATGGACCTCAGCTATATCCTGAGAGATGCAATGTCCCGCATACATATTCCCCAAGGTAGAGTCTTCCCATCCGGGAACGATTATTGGCAGATTTTTCTTGGCGGCTTCAAGCAACCAGCTGTTTTTTGGATCTATCTGAAAGGAGGCGTCCATTTTACCTGATAACAGGATTTTATAGAAAAACTCGTGGGGAAAATACGATTCGCCTGCCTTGTCGGCACGTTGCCATTCCTCGAGAATAACACCTTCTATTCTTCTCATCGCCTCCATTTCAGGAATACAAGTATCGGTTACCCGGTTCATATGCCTTTCCAGCAATCCCTGTTCTTCTTCGGGAGACAAATCACGGTAATGAGGAATGCGTTCATAATAATTGTGGGCAACTAGATTAAACACATCTTCTTCCAGATTAGCCCCCGTGCAGGTGATGATCTGAACCTTGTCTTCCCGGATCATTTCAGCGAGAGAAATGCCCAATTCTGCCGTGGACATGGCTCCAGCCAAGGTAATCATCATTTTGCCGTTGTTGGCCAAATGTGCATTATATCCTTCTGCGGCATCAATCAAAGCGGCGGCATTAAAATGGCGGTAATTATGTTTTAGAAAATTCGTTATTTCCATAAAATTGAAACGTATATAACGTAAAATGATTGTAGGTGGGCCAAATTAAACAAAAAAGCCCGGTGGTCCCGGGCTAACTGTGTAGAATGCTTGATGTTAGTTCCCGGAAGGAGCAGGAGCTTTTTCTGTGGGAGTGGCTGTTGGCGTAGGACTGGACTGCTTTTTCTTCAAGTCCTCATTTATTCCGGAAATGACAGAATTGGTAATGTCCAACGCATTATCCGCATACCAAATCGCACCGCCCCTTGTGTAGGAAAGAATCATTTCGAGGTCATTCTCTTGGGCGTATTCTTTTAGGTAGATTTGAATCATATCATATACCTCATTATATAATTTGTTTTCGTCAGCCGAAAGCTCCTGCATTACATTATCCCTGTAGGTAACGAGGTTTCTTTCCTTTTGAACCAACTCTTCTTCCTTGGCGCGTGCCTGATTGATGGTCATGGTGTTGGCCGTGCTTTGGAAGCTTGTCACCTCTTGTTCAAAACCCCTGGCCCTAGACGCCAACTCGCCTTCATACTTCTTTCCCTTTTCGGCAATTTCTCCCGATTTGGCTATGAAGAAATCAAATTTATTGATCACGCTGTCCGTTTGGATATAAGCTATTTTCAAATCGGTCCTGTTTATTTCACCATTTCCGTTTTCAGCTCCGCCTTCAGCAGGGCTTGATGAGGGACCACAAGCAGCAAAAAGCGTACCTGACAATCCTAAAATTGCAATAACGTTACCGATTTTTTTCACTTCTCTTTTTTAAATTGTCTTAGGTGGCAAATATAAACAAACTTATGTTTCTTCAAATTGAATTGCTGCCTTTAACTGTTAAAAATGTTTAATTGTTGTTCGATCTATCTCGGTAATCATCCAATTTTACCTTAAAAACTACGGCTTGTCCAAAAACGGATATCCCGGAATTTATCAATACCAAGGACAACGTTCCTGCTCCGAACCAAACTAAAAAACGGGCGTGATCATATTTTAAGATGACCGCATGGCCAAATAGACTTAATCCAAAGCCTATTAAAAGAAGTCCTCCTACGGCATATGTCAACCATTTTTTCCTTATTTCTTTTTTCTGATCCATCCTAGCGAACTTTTTGATCGAATTTACTAAAAAAATATTTCCTGGGCAAGGCGGTAAGTATTCGCATGTGCCTCGATGATCGTACTTATTTTCGTTGAATATCCTCCCCCCATACAGCATATAATCGGTATTTTTCTCTCAAAAGCCAGTTCCAACACCACCCGATCCCGTTCTTTACACCCCTGAAGTGTCAAGCCCAACCTTCCCAGCTTATCGGTTTGTAACACATCCACGCCAGACTGGAAAATAATAAAATCCGGTTTAATCCGATTTACCACAGAGACGAGATTGTCTTTTAAAATGGTTAGATATTCCCTGTCCTTAATACCGTCTTGGAGTGGAATGTCAAGGTGGGATTTTTCTTTGTGTAGCGGATAATTCGAGGCACCATGCATACTTAGTGTAAAAACCTGCGTAGCATCGCAGAATATCTGGGCTGTACCGTTTCCCTGGTGAACATCCAAATCAACTACCAATACCTGACGGGCCTTTCCGTTTTGAATTAAATAATTCGCTGCTATGGCAATGTCATTCAACAAACAAAACCCCTCTCCCCTATCAGTGAAAGCATGGTGGGTTCCTCCAGCAATATTCATGGCTATTCCATACTCCAGCGCATACAAGGCAGCTTCAACGGAGCCACCAACTATCTGGATTTCCCTTTCCACCAATTCTTTACTTAAAGGAAAGCCAGTTTTTCGGATTTCAGATGGACTTAGGGCAAGATTGACTAGTTTTTCTACGTAAGCTTTGTCGTGTATTTGTAGAATCCAACGAAAATCCAGTGGTTCCGGTTCGAAGAAATTCTCTTTTCTAAGCGTGCCCTCGTAAAGCAGCTGGCCGGGGAGAAGTTCATATTTTTCCATAGGAAATCTGTGACCTGTAGGAAGGGTATGGGCATACTTGTTGGACAATGCCACTTTGAGCATAGGTGGATAAATTTATAATCAAGTCAACTACTTGTAAACAAAAAGGTTAAAGGACTGGCAAATTAATCTTCTTCAGGCTCCTCTTCAGATTGAAATGAATAAAAAGTTTCATCAAGGATTAATGTGTCATTGTTGAATTCTTTGACAAATTTCGAAATTACCTGATCATCTATAAATTCTACATTAAGAGAAGCATCAAGGCCAATGCCATAGTCATGAAAGGTGTCCAAGTCTAAAAATTCCTGGACCTTCACAGTTTCTTCCTCCTCCATTTCCATAATAAGTTCAGTAATGAACCAGCCAATTTCCTCCTCATTGCTATTTAGTGGCTTGAGATTTCCATTTTCGTCCTCATCGTAACTGATACCTTTGAAATTCGCAAACTTTTTTGCCGCTTCATGTTCCGCCAATTCATAAAGTTCGCTGGAATGGTGTAACCGCAACGTATATAAAGCCGCATCGTAGATTACTTCTCTGCCTTCATACATTCCCAAAAAATAAAAATTCACAAACTCATCCGAATTATCTTCGCTGGGAATAAGCTTAAAATTTTTTCCAGCGTCTTCCAATTCTCTTTTAAGGCCTTCTATGTTGGTTGACAAAAAGCCTTCGTTTTCTTTTTCCATGGTGAGGTTTTAGGTAAATCAAAACAACTTAACTTAAATTTACCTTATATTTAGGTCTTTTAAGTTAATTTTCCAATTAATTAATCATTAAATTACCAATTTCTATAATAATTCAAAATGAATTTGCCAAAAAAGAATAATGATTTTATAAAAAAAGTAATTTCAAGGCAGGAAGGACTACAGTTGGATTTTAAGCAAAACCTTAGCAGCCAATCTAAAATTGCGAAAACCATTGTGGCCTTTGCCAATACAGAAGGAGGAACCATCGTTGTTGGGGTATCTGATAAGGGAAAATTAATAGGTATCGATATTGAGGAAGAAAAATATATGGTAGAAGAAGCAATCAAAAACTATTGTACTCCTCCTGTTGCTTTGACTTACGATTTCTATGAAATAGACTATTGGGAAGAAGAAAAACTTCCTGATGAAAAATATTTACTTTTTCTCCAAATACCCAAAAGTATTTTAAGCCCCCATTTTGTCCGGGACGGAAATGGTAAGTTAACCTATTATATTCGGTCAAAGGATAAAACTATCCCCAAAATTTATCCCTAAAAAGGAGTCAGAAAAATTTTCCCTCACCAAGGGAAATCCCAAAAACCGAATTGACCAGGGAAAGAATCAGGCTAAAAAGAAGTGCCCACCAAAAATTGTCCACCGTGAAGCCCGGGACGATCAATGAGGCAATTATTACCAGAAACGCATTGATCACCAATAAGAACAATCCAAGCGTTATTAAGGTTATAGGAATAGTTAGGAAAATTAAGACAGGTTTTATGGTAATATTCAATAGTGCCAGCAACGCGGCAATAAGAATACCACTCAGAAAATCGTCTACCGAAATACCGGGTAACAGATGAGAAGTGAATATTATTGCAAGGCTGGCAATGCCCAAGTGAAACAGAATTCCCAATATCTCTTTGGACTTATTCATAGGTGAAAGTTTAGTAGTGATTAGCGTTTAAAATTTAACTTCTAAAATAAGCAAACTTGAATGATAAACTCTCTAAAAAAATGAGATAAATTAGGTTAAGGAAAAAAACTGGCTTTTCTGACCATTAAAACCACTTTTGACATTAACTTTACAAATATTTAATTAAACATAATTTTAAAATCAGTGATCTTAATCGTATTATTCCTCCTTCATTGGTATTTCTCCCTCTTTTGCCAAAGTTTCTTTTTGCACAGGTACGCCGCCCATCAAATGTTTGTTATGAACAAGTTTTGGGAAAAGTTCTTTTATATATTTACTTGGGTAAGTCAGGGAAGCTCGTATCTTTCTCCCAGGGCTTATGCCATTCTTCACCGAATGCATCACGCCTACAGCGATACGCCTAAGGATCCGCATAGTCCACACCATACGGAAAATCTTTTTTCCATGATGTGGAAAACAAAGAAAATATACAATGATCATTTTTCCTTCAAAATTAAGCCCGAAGAAAGGTTTTCGAAAGATGTTCCCGACTGGCATAAATTTGACCTAATGGCTGACACGATGATGGCCCGTGTAGGTTGGGCAATGGTTTACGTTTTAATTTATGTGCTGATTATCAGTATTTTTGAATTACCGGGAACCCATTGGTGGATGTATTTCTTTCTGCCTCTTCACTTCATGATGGGGCCTGTTCATGGGGCAATCGTTAATTGGAGCGGCCACAAATATGGCTATGCCAATTTTGACAACAATGATAAATCCAAAAATTCTCTGTTCCTTGATTTTCTTATGTTGGGAGAACTTTTCCAAAACAATCACCACAGGTTGCCCAAACGTCCAAACTTTGCGGTAAAATGGTACGAGTTTGACCCCACATATCCCATAGTAAAACTTTTACATGCTACGGGAATCATTAAATTAAAGTCCATCTAAAACAACCAGATCAATCATAAACCGCCAGATTGGCGGTTTTTTTCATTTCTAGCCTATCGTACTTTGATTTTCATCTATGATTTTTAAAGGTTTTGTATTTTTGTTAAATAATGGACTATTTTTGAACTAGTTTTGTAAAGGATTAAACAAAAATATAACCAACGAGTTTATTTACTTACCCAAGTTGTTTTAATAATGGAAGTTAATCGGAGCATTTGCTAAAATTGACAACATATAAAGAATCAACGTTGAAATTACTAAAACCACTAACAAAGATGAAGGAATTAACAAGAGCTGAAGAGCAAGTCATGCAGATCCTTTGGGATGTCGAAAAAGGATTTGTAAAAGACCTATTGGCAAAAATGAATCCGCCAAAACCTGCTTACAATACCATCTCTACCATTGTGCGAATTTTGGAACGCAAGGGATTTGTCGACCATCAGGCATATGGGAAATCCCATGAGTATTTCCCGATCGTATCCAAGGACGAATACCGAAGGTTTTCAATTGACAATCTGCTAAGCGGTTATTTTAGCGGATCATTTGCGAACCTAGCCTCCTTTTTTGCCAAGGACGGTAAGATGGAAATGCATGACTTGGAACGAATACTTGAAGAGGTAAAAGAGGGTGTAGGTGCAAGCAGTTAGCAGAAGGAATACGTTCTACGCTAAAATAATTCATGAAACCTAGGTGTCATTGGATGGTTATGAAGATTCCTCGAGATATACCAACCCTGTTAATCAGAAAAGTAACCCGGTTCATTTTTATTACAGCTAGAACCGTGTTACTTTTTTATGTCAAATTATTTTTGCCTGGCAATGAGTCAATGCAGCCATTAGCTGTGCCAAAAGACCCATACCAAACTGTGTAATTACCCTGTAATCGCTTCGTTGCAATTCTTCTCCCCCTCGATTGATTTGGGAAACCATGCGGACAAAACCATCGGGAGAAATATACTTCATCATCCCATCACGGGCTTTTTCGGCTACTTGGATGTAGGTATTGTCGAGTATTCCCAGGTAGATTCCCCAACACATGGCAGCAGCAATACCGGCAGTTGCGGATGTATCCACTGCCATGGTTGGCTGATCGACATATCCCAGCCACATGCCCTGCTCATCTTGATGTAATTTCATCACACCAGCCAAATGCACAAAAGATGAAGTCAGCTGTTCTTTTTCCTCCGAAAAATCAAAGGAAGAATTTTTCAACAGTCGGAGTGTCTTCACCACCCCAAGCATGTACCAAACAACTCCCCTACCCCAATTCCTGAACTCCTTTATACCATCCAGTGTGGACCGCTGATAAATAGCCCCCTCGTCTGTAAGGTAACTCATGCGAGACACGAGTTGATTCATGGCAACTTGAGCTATATGCTTGTCGTTTCGGCTAATGGCAATGGCCATCAAGGGATATGCAAGGGTGTAGCAGCCCTCAGTGGTAATGTTGCTGCCGGTAATTATTCCGTCGGCTTTTAGATTTTTCGAACTGAATTCCAGGGCAAGATCTATAGATCGATGTTTCGGATAAATTTGGGCAATGGCAGCAATTGGCACAAAATCCTCCAAACTATTAAACGTGCCATCCAAGGGGCGGGTATTTGGACTCTCAAAACGCAAACCTACTTCATCGTCCAAATAACTGTCCAAATGAAGTTTCAATGCCATCCCAGCCCTTTCATCTCCTAACAGCTGCCATTCCAAGAGGGCATCCTGTACCGAACCTCCCATCCATCCAAACGGACTGAAGGAATTCATACTATACAAATTATCAAAGAAAGCCGCTTCTTTATTTGATGCGTTGCCTGCAACGATATGAGGTTGTAGTCCATCGGGAGCCATACCGTCTGGGGAAAGCCCATAAAACCAGGCATCACCTGTTCCCTTACCAATTTTAAAACCAACCCCTTCTATGGATATTTTTTTTACCATTTTTTGGGATATCTCCAATTCAAAAGGCTGAAAGGGATGGGCATATCTCATCAGCATTTCCCCAATTACCTTTCCAGAGTCTGGTAAATAGACAATCAAGCTCTTTTCCTCTCTGAAATCAATTGCCGCAGTCAAGCGAAGAAAAAATGGTCCTCCTCCTTTCAACTCAGGAAAAAACAGTATAGGATTCTTGTGGTTTTGTTCAAACGGAACGGCAAAAACTGGCCAACCCAAAGGAATTCTTTTGTCTTCTGGATAACTCAGGTTGGAAGCATCAAATCGTACGGACAGTACCCTTTTCACTATCGGCTGATAGAGGGTTTCATTACCCCTTGGAATAGCTAGTCCAGACCAAAGTCCAAATGCACCCACGGAGGCAGCTTCAATAAAGAATCTTCTGCGCATATAGTAGTATTTGATTATACCAAAATAGAAGTACCTGAAATGAGGTACCCCTTTATTTTTTAACTCTTTAAAGTCTATAACCCGGACGATAAGACCGATGCATGTGCTTTTCGGCCTCTGGATCATTCACAAATTTTTCATTTGCAGGGTCCCATTTCAACGGACGCTCCAATTCGTAGGCAATATTTCCCAGCGTGCAGGTAACACAGGTGCTGTGGCCGATCTCTACCGGGGCAATGGGGTCTTTTCTTCTTCGCACAGATTCGATGAAATCAATGTGGTGCGCTCTTCCGCCACCTCCGGACAAATCCTTTTCATCAGCCAAAACTGGATAAAGAGAAGGATCTGAAGCTTTATAACTACTGCGGGTAACTTCTATCCATCCATCCGCACCAACGAATTTACATCCCCTGGATTCCTTTTCATCAAATGGCTGTTCGGTGACCACCACTCCATTTGCATACTTAAAAGTCAGGAATTTGGTGTCTTGGTATCCCGCTGGAATTATTTCTATCGGTCCGTTACGGTCCATGCCAATGCCCCATTGGGCAATATCAAACATATGGGCTCCCCAATCAGTGGTGAGTCCACCCCCTGTCTCCTCATACCAACGCCAAGCTCCCCAAATTTTTTCATTTTCCGGCGGATTGAGGCTGATTGGGGGATTAAGTTCATGATTATAGTGGATATCGGCATTCAGAGGTCCGAGCCACATGTCCCAATTTAAGCCTGAAGGGATTTCTTCTTTTGGCAGATCAAAAGGTTTTGGGGGTCCTCCAGAGCAGGCATATACGTTGTTAATTTTTCCTATCCGTCCTTTTTGAACCATTTTCACGGCATGTTGGAAATTCGCAAAGGATCGCTGCATGCATCCTGTAGCCAAAACAATGTTGTTTGTTCGAACTGCTTTTACGAGCTCCTGGCCCTCCTTGATGGTGAAGGTTAACGGTTTTTCCAAGTAAATATCCTTATTGACTTTGCAGGCATCTATGGCCATTAGCGCATGCCAGTGATCCGGTGTAGCAATGACCACTGCATCAATGTCCTTGCGAGCCAGCAGGTCATGGTAATTTTCATAGACATCTACCTTGACTGATTTTCCCTGGCTTTTATAATGTTCGTCTGCCTTTCTTTTGAATCGCTCTCTCTTCAGGTCATAGACGTCGCAGCCTGCCACCACTTCGATGTCAGGCAGTGTGATGAAGCTGTTCATTAGCCCATTATTTTGCCTTCCCAGTCCGATAAAGCCAAGACGAAGGGTTTCTAATCGGGGATTTGGCCCTGCCTCCTTTGCCATTCCGATTTGCGGAATGACCCCAATGCCCGCCGCTCCTAGTAGGCCGGTGCCCAAGAATTTTCTACGCGAAAGCTGGGTCCTGTTTTTTTTGTTCATCTGTATTTTGGTTTATTATTTGTGTCATTTCCCGAAGTATATCGTATTCAGCAGAAACCCATTCCAAATGCTTGTTTTCTGATCTCCCCTAAATACGATAAAAACATCATCTCGTACTACTTGAGCCGGGATATTTACCCGTACTTCCATCCATCTTTTGTCAGAATCAGCGGGTTTATCCTTTTTTGAAAGCACCGGTGTTTCCGCAAGTAATTTTCCGTCCAAGGTTCCCAACCGAAATTCCAACTTTCCGGTGGTGTTAGCCGGATCCAATTCAAACGTAAGATACCTTATTCCCCGCAGATCTATATTTTTAAACTGAAGAAAAGCGCTGTCAGTGGTGAATTTTATGAGAAATGATCCCTGATTATTGGCTTTGGCCGCATCTAGGAATCCATCGGCGGCGGCGGCCAGTACTTTCGCATACCTCAGTTGAATTTGCTCCCGGCCGATTATTGGATCTATACCCGCGCCGCCTTTGTCCTGATAACTTGCTGTCAATACGTACTGACCAAGTGATTCTCCATGTTTATCTAGAGCTACCCTACCTTTGGTGCTTAAATAGTTGCTGATTGCACCAGTTCCCTCCTCGTCTGAGGATAATATGTAATCAATCATTTGTCCTACATCCTCTTGGTTCAATTGGGGATGGGCGGGCATTTGGCGATCTCCCCAAACTCCTCCTCCACCGGCAATGACCGTAGTGACAAGCTTGCCTGTCACTTCCTGCCCGGCGTATTTGGAAGCGATTTCCAAAAATGTAGGCCCTACCGATGCCTTGTCCAACGCGTGGCATGCATAGCAATCACTTCCTTCCATCAGCGTTTTGCCCGGAGCCTCCAAAAGCTGCTGATGTCCTTCACTTGCCAAAATCATATCAAATCCTTCTTCGAGGTAAGTGGAGGTAATCAACACTTCTTCGGGTTGTATGCCACTGCCTAAGGTACCATCTTCCAAGTCCATTACATTCACCTCATAGTCCAAGTTCTTATCCCCTTTCCAGTAAAAAGATTGATTGTTTTGCACCTTGATTGCAACTTCTGGGGGTTCATTTCCAACCTGTATATCCACAAATGCATCGGAAACAGCACCGTCTGAGTCCTGAAGGCTGAGTTTTACCCGATATTGCCCCGGTAAATCAAAGGTATGAACAGGATTGGGTGATGTGGATTGAACCTGTTCATCCCCATCAAAGCTCCAGGAATAAGTCAGTTGTTCACCCGCATCGTAATCAAAGGATCCTTCACTGGAAAAGGAAACGTTTAAAGGTGCGGCACCTTTACTTTTATCAGCAAAGGCACGAACTATCGGTGCCCTGTTTCCTTCGCTAAAAGTGATTCTGTAAAGGCCGGCATCATCATTTTGGGAATTCCAAAAGGTCCCATATTCAAGGATATACAAGGAACCGTCTCTTCCAAACTGCATATCCACGGGCTTGTCAAAGGCAGTACTGGGCATGAATGGCTCCATTTGCTGATAATCACCATTTTCATCCATCGTAACCAAAAATATCCAATTTCTCATCCAGTCATAAATCAGCAGTTTGCCATCAAAATAGGCTGGGAATGATCCTTCATAATTATTATAGTTATCTGAATAAAATACCGGCCCCGCCATGGCATTTCGACCACCTTCCCGTAATAAAGGGAACTCTTCCGAAGCATCGTAGGGATACCAAATAAATGCTTTTTGCGCCGGTGGCAGCGTGTCTATTCCTGTATTGTTGGGTGAGTTATTTACCGGCCCGGAGGCATCGTATTGGAAGTTACTTACTTCCTTTTCAAAATCATAATGCCAGTAGGCCTTATTGTCCCCCACAAAATAGGGCCATCCAAAATATCCGGCTCTTTTTGCCTGATTGATTTCATCGTGGCCTTTTGGACCCCTGCCTACACTATCCCGTCCCGCATCCGGCCCTACTTCTCCCCAATAAAGGTACCCGGTCTTCTGATCTATGGATATACGAAATGGATTTCTATTTCCCAATACGTATATTTCAGGTCGGGTATTCGGAGTTCCCGGTGGAAATAGATTGCCCTCAGGGATACTGTAAGTACCGTCCGTTTCCGGTTTTATCCGTAAAATACTCCCTCTCAAATCATTGCTGTTGCCTGAACTACGTTGGGCATCAAAAGCCTCTGCCCTACCTGAACGTTCATCAATAGGATTATAATTATCGGAAGCAAAAGGGCTTGTATCATCTCCCAGACTTAGAAAGAGATTGCCCTCGGGTCCGAATTCCAAGGATCCACCCGAATGACAACACCCGCGAAACACAGGGATTTCAAGCATGATCTTTTCCGATTCATTGTCCAAGTTTCCATTAATGAAGTCAAACCGGGAAAGCCGGTTGACACTGTCCGGACCGGATGGGGCATAATACAGGTAAATCCAACCATTTTGATCAAAAGATGGGTCTACTGCCAAGCCTAATAAGCCATCCTCATTTTCCGGGTAAACGGACAAAAAACCAACCACTCTGGTAACCGACCCTTCGGGATCGAAAAGCTTTAACTTTCCTTTTCGTTCAATCAACATCACCTTGCCATCGGGAAGTACTTCCAGTTCCATTGGTTCATCCAACTGTTCTACCAACGTGATTTTGGTAAAGCGGGATTCCTCCGGCATTTCGAACGCATGAGGATTGGACTTGGGTGCAGAGCAACTACCAACAAATGCCAGCATCAGCGGTATTATTGAATTACGGATATTACGTGGCTTCATGGTAAAATCTTAATTCGAAGGTTGGATTGGATCCTTACATCAAAAATGAGCAAACTAACTTTAAAATCCTTCATTTGCAGAAACGATCTCATCAAATTTTGTGGCAAGCTCTGGGTCAAACTGGGCAAGTTTGATCCAGCTTTCTTCTCCATATACACCAACTTTATCCGTCTTAAATGGTTCAAATCCGATCTTCCGATACCCACTGCTACGAAGGAAGGAGAAATCGGCATTTTTTGCATCCCGAAAATGGGGGTTGGCAACGGTGGATTGTTTGTCATTCCCCAGTGCCTGCCATTCTGTAAAAGATAATTTATCGAATTTTATTTCTGGATTTCGCTCATCCCAGTACAAGTTTTCGTCACTGGTGAAATTTATTTTGGCCCAATTTGAACTCAATAAACTTCCCTGATTAAAAAGGATAATGTTATTGGTAAAAAAGAATGAATTGTGATCTTCAACACGGGTGGCCTGTAGCTGGGCTTTGATGTTGTAGGCGAATATATTGTTTTGAATACGGTTATCCCGTCCATAATGCTGGTGAAATCCCGAGCTTTTGCACGCATAGACCAAGTTGTTCTCCATCAGTACATCCGTGGATCCCTCGTCGGTATACAGTCCCCAACCTCCATAGGTAAGTGAATACACGTGGTGAATCACGTTATGGCTCACTTCGGTTCCTTCGGATAATCCCAAGGTGTAGACTCCTCCCATATCACTCAGATCACCCCATCCCAAATGGTGAATGTGGTTGTATTTAATCTTATTCCTCTTGGCAAAACTCGGGGTATAACCCCATACCCACCCTACCGATACCCCTGAATATCTAAAATCGGCAATTTCATTATGGGTTATTTGGTTGTCGCTTGCGTGAAAGATGGTCACACCTACCGCACAGGGAAAAACCCAACCTCCCGAACGGATGATATTGTTATCCACAATAATGTTTTTCGACACTTCATTTTCCAATCCTTCCTTGCTTCCAACGGCAAATGGACCTATTTTCACCCCACCTGCCCCCAAATCATGGAGGTAACAGCGCTGAACACTGCTGTCTTCCACACCAGCCCTCATCCAGATCGCTCCCATACCCGTATGGGCTACCTCACAATCTAAAAAGTGAATATTATCGGCATAATCGACCATAATAACAGATGGAATAGGTGCTGCAGCTTGGGCAGGTTCATTGCCACCTTTGGGTGTATTGTATCCGGTCACTTGAAAACTTAATCCTTCAAAACGAATATTTTGAACTTTTGGCTGATTTGGGCCATTTCCGGAGATTATTAATAATTGATCCGTTATCGGTACCACCACTTCCGCGGCGGTCATATCCTCATCTTCTTTGGCCAGGTAATAAACGGAACCGTCTTTTTCCAAGTACCATTCTCCCGGTGCATCAAGCCCCGACCTGATATTTTCCACAAAAAACCTCGAATTTTTGTTTATCGGATTCCATGGCTTCATGCCTTCGCCTGAAATATAAAGGCTGCCGGAATCTGCCTCATAGGCATCAACAAACTTGCGTGAATTGTCCCAATTATGGTAAAAAACCAAAAGTACATCGCCAATCTCTTTTTCTTGCTGCAACTGTAAAGCGGCCAAGGATTCTTTATCCGCAAAAACCTGCTGAACACCAAATTCAGGTGACCTTCCGGTACCCGCTACCAATACGGTTTCTTTAACCTCACTGACCTGAAAAAATAACCCTATATTTGGTGTTCTAGCCCGTACAGCCCTATTTCCATTCACATAAAGCTGTTCAAAATACCATCGGTATTGACTAACTTCCGGAAGGTATGCTTTCCACAGATTATCTTTAACTTTTTCAAATCCCGATATCTTTTTTCCACCGGAGAAGATAACTTTTTCACCGGGTTCAGCCATGTACGTTACAGCAACTTCATTATTTCCTCCATCTTCCGGATCGAGTTCCAAAGGTGCGTTCAAGTAATAGGTTCCGGATTTAAAAATAACCCGAACCATAGGGTCACCCGGGTTTTCCATCCGATATTTTCTAACAGCTTTTTTTGCGCCATACACTGTCCCCAATGGCTCCTGTGCAGTGCCGGGATGTGCATCATCTCCCTGGGGAGAAACAAAGAAGTCTTTGGTAAAGGCAGTTTCGGTAAATAGACTGCATAGTAAAATAAGCAGGATAATTTTGGCTGTCATCAGGAGATAGAGATCTTTGGGGTTAGCATATGAGTTTGAGTGCTAAATATATAAAAAGGATGGAATGGTAAGAAATAAAATAAGGAATACTTCACGAATTTCGCCTACTTCGTTGAACCTTCATGTTGGGGTGTCATTGTCCACTTTTTTATATCTCAAGTATCGATATTTGGAAAAAGCATTTATCGACTAAGATTATTTGAAAAAAAATTGAATTATTTTTAGGATGAAAAGCAAATTCAATTGCATGAAAAACTTTATTGTATTTACCAAAAATTCACACTATTTCAATGCTTATTTCCGCTTTTTTATTACTTATATATTCTATAGTTTTGATTAGTAAAAGTTACCATTGAGAGAAATTTAAATTTTCTTTGTGTAACTCGTTGATTGGACATACTTAAAATTAGTTGGCTAAGTCCAACTTTAGAGGGAGGAAAGAAAAATGGGAGTTGGAATCGTGGTTGTTTGTGGAATAAGTTTAGGATTAATTTACATATACAAATGTGTATGTCAGGCTGGTGAAGATATGGAAACGTTCGACAGCATTACTGTCGTACAAAAATTCAAGAAACCAGAAGGATGGAAAGTAGGCAAATTACCTGCCGAGTTGAATCCCATCAAGCAACAGGTGCAGGTCAATAGAATTGAACGTGTTGCTTAATTGATCAAAAAGCTTCCCCGATAAAAAAGTAAAACCCGTTGCCTTCCTGGGTAATGGCGAAATCCAACCGTGTATAAATATCCTTTTTTGGAAACAGCAGGAAGCGCACACCGGTACCCGCTGACCAGACGAATGAGCGGAAATTGAATTGCCTGAATTCAGGAAAAACTTGGCCCGCCCCCGCAAAAACTGCCCCCCCTAACCGGTCTGTAAAGCCTAACTTAAAAGGTAAAAACCTGAGTTCAACCTGAGCTGCAAGTTGATTTTTGTCCCTGTAGCGACCTGTATAATATCCCCGCATCATAGACTCTCCTCCCATCAAGGCCAATTGATTAAATGGTACCGTACCCATGTTAAATTGCCCCAGTAACTGGGTAGCGAATACGGTGTTTGGTGTCAACTGCCGGTAGCGTCTTGTATCGGATATGACGGTGGTAAAATTAAATTTACTGTTCCAAAAAGGATTATATTGGAATATAGCCAATTCCGAAAATAATCCATTTCTAACATTCAAAACATTATGACGGTCATCATAGACCAAACCCAACCCAACCCCCATATTGGTGGACCCTTCATTTCCGGCGGGTAAATTCAGCTGGATATTTTCTACGGAAGGAACAAAATCAACCTGACTTAACCGTTGCAAATCCATTTCTATGCCAAAAAACAGATTGTTTTTAATCTGCCGTAATACACGCTCCTTGATCCAAACCTGATTGGCATCCACCCTTGCCACATATTCGGACGGTGAATCTGGCCCTATGCCATAATATAGGAGAGGAAAACTTTGGAGCCGAAGACGACCCAAAAAGAACCATGAATTCCCTGGAGAATACAAAGCATGATCCATCCAAAGCCCATATTGGTTTTCTAGGGTGATAAAGGTAAAACCATTAATTTCACTCAACCTGTTGGTGGTATCCCTATCGGCATAATAAACATAAAGTGAGCTAAAGCCAATCTCCCAGCTAGTTTCAGGTGCATAAGCAATTGTAGGATACACTAGGAATTGGGGTTTTGATATATCACTCGTGTCATTCAGAATAGAATTGACGTATCTTTTGATAAATCCCTGCGAGAGCGCAGTTTCTGAAATAAGAAACAGGATTGAAAAAATCAATATCCCTCCTAAAAAAAGTCTCCTTCCTTGATTCATATATGGTTTTGTTCTTCAGCAGTAAAAATAACCTGAATGAATGGATTATCTAAGGGAAAATTTAAAAATTGCTTTTAGAATGAATCTTTGTGTCTTGTCATATTTCGGTAAAACATTGATTTGACTTTGTTTTAATTTCCCAACCGAAATTCCCCAAGTCACAAAAATGCTGAACCCGTTAGGATGAATAGAAATTACCTGTTAAATTGGTGTTTCTGTGTAATCAAACTAACTAGTTATGGAAAAAAAATTGCTGCGTTCAAATTCAAATAAAATGATTGCTGGAGTCTGCGGTGGATTGGCAAACTACTTGGGTTGGGGTGCCGATAAAGTTCGTGTCTTGTATGTCATAGGTTCCATTTTAAGTGCGGCTTTTCCAGGGGTCTTGGTTTATCTGATACTGTGGTTTGTGATGCCTAGGGAAGAATTTTGAACATTACATGTAATTATTTGGTTAAATAAGGCGAAAAACAAATTAACAGGATGCAATATTCGAAAATAATTTTGACGGTAGTTTTCAGTTACCTTTCACTCATGTCTTGCTCTGCCAGCAATCCACCGGAAGGAGAAAAAGAAGAGATTGCTATTGAAGACTACAAAGGGAAAAAGGAATTGGCTACCATTGCGGGCGGTTGCTTTTGGTGCATTGAGGCACCATTTGAAGGTATTGACGGTATTTTGTCTGTGGTTTCCGGCTATTCCGGAGGTAAGGAAAAAGACCCCACCTACTCTCAGGTGTCCGGCGGAAAAACTTCACACAAAGAAGCTGTGCAAGTGACTTTTGACCCGGATATTATTAGTTATTCGGAGATATTGGACATTTTCTGGCAGCAGTTTGATCCAACGGATGAAGGAGGCTCTTTTTTCGATAGGGGAAGTCAGTACGAATCCGCTATATTCTTCCACAGCAACGACCAAAAAGAGGTGGCAGAAACTTCAAAGAAAAGTTTGGGATCCTCCGGAATTTTTGATGCGCCTATTGTTACCCCCATTGTCAAGTTTACCAACTTCTATCCCGCAGAAGCGTATCATCAGGATTATTATAAAAACAGTCCCCGAGAATATAAGGCGTATCGAACAGGTTCCGGAAGAGATCGATTTATTAGTCAGCATTGGGAATCCACGAGTGAGGTTAAGTATAAAAAACTTTCCAAATCAGAATTAAAAAGTCAACTGACTAGTCTGCAATATCAGGTAACGATGGAGGAAGCTACAGAAAGAGCATTTGACAACACGTATAACGAAAACAAGGAAGCAGGTATCTATGTCTGCATCGTATCCGGTGCGCCGCTTTTTAGTTCAAGTGATAAATTTGAGTCTTATTCCGGTTGGCCAAGCTTTACAAAACCCCTAGATGCCCGATACATCGACAAACCGGTAGACCGAAGCTTGGGCATGATGCGGGTAGAAGTAAGAAGTAAATTGGGTGACTCGCACCTAGGTCATGTATTCAACGATGGGCCTGATCCTACAGGTTTGCGGTATTGCATGAACTCAGCAGCTATGAAATTTATCCCCAAGGCCCAAATGGAAGCGCAAGGTTATGAAGCTTACCTCTGGCAGGTAGAATAACAAGTGTAAAATCCACAAACAACATTTTATCCCAACTGGAAACTTTCACGTTGGGATTTTTTTTGACTGAAGTAGAAGTGGTGAAGGCAAACCAAAGAAATGGAACAAAGTATTTTGGCCAATTTTTCGCTTTATTAGCCAATTTTATTTTAATTTTTCTATTTTTAACAGATAAAAAAGAAAGTACCCATCACCTAGCCCTTTTCAAAATGAGATCGTTTCTCTTATTAATACTTGGATTAATTTATTTTCAGTGTCAGTCGGTCAAACATGAAGATCCCAAGTTTCAGGAAGCCTTAGAAAACGGCTACCTGGCTCATGAAGGGTTTAAACGATGTCTGGACTATGTCACTGCCTGGCTGGAATTTGCGGATCCCAAATCAGGTTTAATTCCAAGAAACCTGACTGACTCGAAAGACTTTTGGAACGCAAAAGATGCAGCAGCGGACAATTACCCCTTTATGGTGCTTACCGCTTCGCTTTTGGACAAGGAAATGTACAATGGCTCCATGATGGACATTCTTGAAACAGAGCAACGACTAACCAACCGCCTGGACCGATTACCGGATGCCTGGTCCTTTTCGAAGCAGGATTTCGTGTCCGAAGAGATTGATATGGATGAAATTATCTTTGGATCTTCTGAATATGTAAAAGACGGTCTGTTATCTTTAACGGAATATATCGGGAATACTCCCTGGTCTGACCGCATGATAGGCATGGTAGATGATATATGGAAAAATGCCACTTATGAAACCCCCTCTGGAATGATACCCTCCAAGAATGTGGAAGTAAACGGGGAGCTCTTGCAAGTGCTTTCCCGTGTCTATTGGATGACAGGGGAAGAGAAATATTTGGATTGGGCAATTAGGTTGGGAGATTATTATTTGATGGGCAAAAACCATCCCACTCGGGATTCTGAGGTGATCCGATTGCGTGACCATGGCTGCGAGATTGTATCCGGATTGTGTGAATTATATCTTACAACTGCCTTCGCCAATTCCGAAAAAAAGGCCGCTTACCAACCACAAATCTATGAAATGCTTGACCGGATTTTGGAAGTAGGAACCAATGAGGACGGTTTGTTTTACAATCAAGTCAATCCTATCACAGGTGAAATATTGGACAGTGGTATTGCGGATACCTGGGGATATACTTTCAATGCATATTACAGTGTATATATGCTTGATGGGCACCAGCCTTATAAGGATGCCCTTCTGAAAGCCTTTGATAACTTGCATGAATACACGTTTTTTGACTGGGAAAGAGGAAGTCAGGACGGCTATGCGGATGCTATAGAAAGTGCGTTAAATTTATATAACAAGGAGCGGGTATCAAGTGTCAGGGAATGGATAGACAGCGAAACACAGGTGATGTGGTCCATGCAGGATTCCGCACACCGGAGCGGAACAGCCGTTTACCGGGGAAACGGCATATTGGAAGGGTGGCACGGTGACGGAAATTTTGCCCGTACCACCATTATGTATTGTTTATATAAAACGATGGGAACCACCATTTCCCCATGGAACGAAAATGTGTATTTCGGCGCAGTACAAGATGGGGAGGATCTCAAGGTTTCGATACTCTCCAACGAAGATTGGACCGGTAAAATACATTTTGACTATGCCCGACACAAGCAGATTTTCAACCTTCCCTTGGATTATCCCCGGATAAATCAATTCCCGGAATGGTTTATAGTAGAACCGTCAAAAAGCTACCTGGTGCATTTTGTGCATGAAGGAAAAACCAGGCGCTTTACCGGTATTGAACTGATAGACGGGATTGAAGTAATTACCGATGAAAACATAGGATTTTACCTCATCGTTGAACCGCATGTCGAATAAAAAATACGTCCCAAACAAATAACTAATTTTTACGGGCTTGTATCAATTGTCTAATTCTTTAATCGTCATATTTTGAGATTAATTTTTCAGCCACTGCCAAGACAGGTTCGTTGGGAAAGCCATTGTCCCTCAGGTAGTGGACCAACTTCAAGACCTCAAATCCATCCATCCATTGCCAAAATCGTCTAAAAAACTCAACTTGACTAGTGGATTGCTGCTTCATTTGGAGTACCTTTTCTGCCAAATTATGTTTGCGCAAAAACGCTGCAACTGCGGGACTGAGTTTGTCCAGCAAAACTTGTTGGGTATACCAGGTGGATACTTGACCAAAAAACTTCTTTAATACGCTATAAATATTGCTTGAATAAGTGGTCCTTAATAAACTGTATATCAATTACTTCCACTGTGTCCTTCCTGTACCAAATGAAACGCTGTACGAAATCCGGCAGGAAGGGAAAACCGAAGCAGGTATATATCCAAATCCACCCAAGGGAAGGAGTTTATGCATAAAATAAAATTCCTTTTCTGCGGTTCATACCTTCTGCCTTGGCATAGGTAGAAGCCCTAACTGCCATTTATGATCCTACCATATGCACGGCAAAAGGATATCCTGCAGTAGCCAAACCCAAGATATGATATCGTAAATGAAGCTCGTATTCAATAATTTAGGTCAAATGTAATATCAAAAAAATGACTCCCTTGTTTCCTTCATTACCGCTCCTTTGAAAGGAAATCTTATAAACAACTAGACCCAATTAGTTTTATTTTTTTACCAAAAGCAAAATAAAAAAGAAAAGATACCTTTGACTCAACCAAGATAAACCGGTGAAATACTCCATTGATTTAAAAGTTCCCTTTTCCCAAGCCTGATTGGGAGCGGTAATGGCCGATTTTAAGTCTTTTTTGCAGGACC
>JBBQXZ010000047.1:0-25091 GCA_038209145.1 Cytophagales bacterium
ACGGGATCGAGTCTTGCTGCCATAGAGGCCGGGATGATCCCGGCAAGGATGCCGATCACCGACGAAAGGCCTATTCCCAGCATAATGTTTTTGAAACTCAGTATGATATCCAAGCTTCCCAGGGGGACAAAGGTGCTTAAATATACCAATAATAAACCCGCAAGGCCCCCGATCAAACTAAGGAAGGTCGCTTCGAACAGGAACTGATACAAAATGAAAAAATTTTTTGCGCCCAGGGATTTTTGAATGCCTATGATATTGGTACGTTCCTTGACCGACACAAACATGATATTGGCAATACCAAAACCCCCGATCAAGATGGAGAATCCCCCAATTACCCAACCCGCCAAACTAATTACCATAAAGATCGCTCCTACGGCATTTTGGATGAATTCGGATTTATTCAGTGAAAAGTCATCTTCTTCGGTAGGTTTTAGTCCTCTTTTTGCTCGCAGTAGACCCGCCATTTCATTTTCCAAGGCGATTAGGTCCTGGTCGTCATCCATGCCCTTGGCGGCAATTACAGGCTCAACTCCATACCTTCCCACCGAAAATATTTTTGAAAAGGCCCCATAGGGAATTAATAGTGCCTCATCTTTGGAGGGGGTGTCGAAGAGTCCTTCCCCCTCTTCTTCAAAAATACCCACTATGGTAAACTTTAAGCCTTTTATTTTTAGCTCTTTTCCAAGCGCACTCTGCTGTCCCGGAAAGAGGGCATTGGCTATTTTCACCCCTACGATGCTTACATTCCTCGAAGCGGAAATTTCCATTTCAGTGAAAAACCTCCCTTCCTGAAGTTGAATTTCATAGACATCCTTGTGGTTATACACAACACCCTGAAGTGAGGCCCGCTCGTAGGAATTGCTGGCCTGTTTCACGGTGGTTCTGGCTTGGGCAAAGATGGTGACAGCTTCAGCGTTTTTTAGCCGCTCGTTTAGAAAGGCATACTCCGCAAACGTGCCAGGCGGGCGACGGAAATATTTCCACCAGGGATAATTTTGGGGACCGGAAGCAAATGGAAAACGGTCTACCCGAACCACGTTCGTCCCTAAAAATGTAAGGCTGTTTTTGATGTTGTTCTCCAGGGAATCTACCAGGGTAAATACAGCAATAATGGCAAAAATACCAACTGTCACTCCCAAGAGTGAGAGTATGGTTCGCGTGAGGTTTGATTTCAATGCCTGAAGGGCAAATCTGAAACTCTCCAAGAGAAGTCGAAGGAAGGACAAAGCTTAATGGGTTAATTTAAAACTATTTGGCAAGTTAATTACATTTAGGCAATATTCTTGCTATCTTTGCATTTTTTATGACGTAATCTAAGCAAGCATTCACCAGACAAAATACCTAATATCACACACATGAAATTATCAGATTTCAAATTTGAAGTTCCCAAAAAACTAATTTCCCTTTATCCTACGGAAAACAGAGATGAATCGCGTCTAATGGTGGTTCACCGATCTACAGGGGTCATCGAGCACAAGGTATTTAAAGATATCATCGACTATTTTGAAGAGGGTGATGTGTTTGTCACCAACAATACCAAAGTGTTCCCTGCGCGGTTATACGGAAATAAGGAAAAGACGGGTGCCAAAATAGAAGTTTTTCTGTTGAGGGAGCTGAATAGGGACCTCAGGTTGTGGGATGTATTGGTTGATCCGGCAAGGAAAATCCGGGTGGGAAACAAATTGTATTTTGGAGACAGCGATTTGGTAGCCGAAGTGATTGACAACACCACCTCAAGGGGAAGGACGATCCGGTTTCTTTTTGACGGCACGGACGAGGAATTCTTCAAGACGATCGATATCTTGGGGGAGACACCTTTGTTGAAAGACTTCATCGAGCGTGAAGTGGAAGCTTCTGACCGGGAGCGTTACCAGACCATCTATGCAAAGCACGTCGGAGCGGTTGCTGCTCCTACCGCCGGCCTTCACTTTACCCAGCATTTGCTTAAAAGGCTTGAAATAAAGGGAGTGGCTGTGACGCCAATTACTTTACACATCGGTTTGGGTACTTTCCGTCAGGTAGATGTAGAAGACCTCTCCAAACACAAAATGGATTCCGAAAACTACGATATTTCGAAAGAGACTGTAGACCTTGTCAATAAAGCGATAGACAACAAAAAGCGAGTTGTATCCGTGGGTACTACCTCCCTGAAGACCATTGAGTCTTCTGTCACAGCCAATGGACGGCTAAAGGAGAGTACAGGTTGGACGGACAAATTCATCATACCACCCTACGAGTTTAAAATTGCCAATGCGTTGGTTACAAATTTCCACCTTCCGGAGTCAACACTCCTTATGACCACTTCTGCATTTGGCGGGTACGATCTGATCATGAAGGCCTACCAGGAGGGCATTAAAGAAAAATACCGGTTTTTCTCCTATGGAGATGCCATGTTGATATTATGAGGCGCTTCAAGCGCCTTTTTTTGCTTTCAACTTCAACGTGTAGCGGAGAACAAAATGAAAAAAGCAGCTGTAATCGTAGCGGGTGGCAGTGGAACCCGAATGGGAGCGTCCATGCCCAAACAATACCTCCCAATTGGAGGAAGACCCATATTGATGCATACCCTAGACGCTTTTCATACCTTTGATCCATCCCTGGAGCTTATTCTTGTCCTTCCTGGTTCAGATCATGATACCTGGAAATTGCTTTGCCAGGCACATTCCTATCAAGTGATCCACGGCCTGGTCAAGGGCGGTAGTTCCCGCTTTCAGTCCGTAAAGAACGGACTTCTCAGCTTATCAGGAGATACGGATTTGGTGGCCATACATGATGGAGTGAGACCTTTTGTAGCCCAGGAGGTCATCAGGGAAAGTTTTGATACCGCCTCATCAACGGGCAGTGCGATTGCTGTAATACCCTTAAAGGATTCTCTCCGTAAAATTGAGGATAAGGGAAATTCCACTCACCAGGACAGGCAACAGTTTCGGCTGGTACAAACCCCTCAAACTTTTCAGACAAAAAAAATCCTTCAGGCCTTTGAAACCGAAGAACTTCCCCATTTTACCGATGACGCCACTGTCTTTGAGCATATGGGTTGGGAGGTAACCCTTATCCCGGGCAATTTGGAAAACATCAAGATCACCACACAGGAAGACCTGGCCTATGCGGCTTATTTGCTTCAGGAGTTGCAGCCTGGGAAGTGACATCCACCGGGTAAATGCCTTCGTTTACCGATTTTTTGGTTCGACTTACCTTTTTCTATTTGCCATCTTGAAACGCAAAGGCTATTTTTATTGCCTCAACCAATCCAGACACCTCATGAAAAAGAACAACAACAAAACACTTGGAATCCTGGTACTTATTATCGGGGTATTGCTTTTGCTCAAACAAGCCGGTATTTACTTCCCTTATTGGATATTTTCATGGCCCATGATTTTGATTGCCATCGGTTTTGTCATTGGCATTAAAAGTGGCTTTCGAAATACCGGTTCACTGGTTTTGCTAATTATTGGATCTTTTTTTCTTTTGAGAAACAACGATATTCTGCCAGATCATTTTGGAAGTTATCTGCTTCCGGTTGGGTTGATTTTGTTGGGAGTAATCTTGCTTTTCCGAAGATCCACTCCAAAAGGCCTAGATTGGGAGGGCAATTTTGATCGCTTTGAGAGGAAGCTAAGAACTGGCAAGGCAGGAAAAGTTCCTACGGAAGATTCTTCTGATTTCTTGAACGTGGAGGCCATATTTTGCGGGATCAAACGGAGAATGATCACCAAGCAGTTTAAAGGCGGGGAGGTAACCACTATTTTTGGGGGCACGGATGTAGACTTGAGCCATGCTGACTTCGAAGGCTCGGTAGTTCTGGATGTTTCTGTGGTTTTTGGAGGAATAAAACTGATTGTCCCTGCCCACTGGGATGTGAATTTCGAGGGAAGCAACATTGCGGCAGGAGTGGAAGACAAGCGTTTTATGCAGCGGGGTCCAGTAGATTCGGATAAAAAGCTCGTCATCACAGGAACAGTCATATTTGGGGGAATTGAAATTTCTTCCTATTGAGGGGCATGGAGAAGATGTCAAACGATTTGAAAAGCAAGCGTTTTAACAAATGGTTTTGGATGGGATCATTGGGGGTACTTATTGCCGGCATGAGTTTCCTGATCCGATATTACGGACAAGATTGGACAACGGCAATACAGGATAGCTGTGTGTTTGCCATACTTTTACTGGCAAGTACCCAGGTATTGCTAATCGTCTACCCATACGTGCGCCCTTCTTTTACCGGATATAAGGCAGCGCTTATATTCCCTGTTATCTTGACAGTTTCTGTGGTGTTTGTAGGACGTATGGTCCTTGAGTGGATATTCGGGGGAAATATTTCCTATCGGTTGTTCTTGGATCATTCACTCCCTCTGCGATTGGCTTTCGTACTCCTTTTCTTGTATGGGATATCCCTGTTGATTTTGGTGAGAAATGAAGTGGAATTGCAGTGGGAGCGTAAGGAACGGGAAACTATGACGGATAAGATGACCCGTGAGGCAGAGTTGTTTTATCTCAGGCAGCAATTGCAGCCCCATTTTTTGTTTAACAGCCTCAACTCAATCAATGCATTGGTTGGCAAGAGACCCGAAGAGGCAAGGGATATGATTCAATCTTTGGCAGATTTCTTTCGCCTGGCCATTCAGAAGGATACCGGAACCAGCGAAAGTTTTGCAAAAGAATGGGAACGGATCGTGTTATATTTGAGAATGGAAAAAATGAGGTTTGGCGATCGCTTGGAAGTAGACATGGACATGGAGGAAGGCACTGAGGTCCTGTTGCTGCCTCCCCTGCTTTTGCAGCCCTTGGTAGAGAACGCCATCAAATTTGGCTTATATGGTGTGCTGGAAAAGGTAGTGATCAGTGTAAAGGCTACCCGAAGCAGCAACTTCCTTCAGGTAGCGATACGTAATCCCTATGATGCCGCAAATGGCTTACCCAAGGGGACAGGATTTGGATTGGAAAGTGTCAGGCGAAGGCTTTATCTGTTGTTTGGAAGGAATGACTTGGTAAAACACCAGGCACATGACAACTGGTTTGAGGTTATTCTCAGAATACCCCAACTGGCATGATACGCGTGGCAATCATCGATGACGAACCTCTTGCACACGAGATCTTGCTGGAATATCTGAAAGACGCCGAGGATATAGAGGTAATAGGGAAGTATTTCAATGGGTTTGAGGGCATCAAGGGAATTCAAGAAACACAGCCGGAGTTGATTTTTGTCGACATTCAAATGCCAAAGATCAATGGGTTTGAGATGCTGGAATTGATTGACAATAAGCCAAGCGTTATTTTCGTGACAGCCTATGATACCTATGCTGTCAAAGCCTTTGAGGTGCATGCGTTGGATTACCTCATGAAACCTTTTTCCAGGGAGAGACTGGGTCAGGCCTTGGGGAAATACAGGACTTTCCGTCAGAGTGGCCCACCTGAACTTAGCCGTGTAACTTATGCAAGTGCTGAGTCGGAAATATTGGAAAGGGTTGTAGTCAAAACAGGGAACCGCATCGAGGTGATCCCCGTGCATGAAATTATGTACTTGGCAGCAGAAGATGATTTTGTTGCCATTCAAACCCCCAAAGGCAAATTTTTGAAGTTGCGTACCCTTAAAACTTTTGAGGAAATGCTGGATCCCAAGTACTTTGTCAGGGTGCATCGCTCATATATCATCAACCTAAGGGAAGTGACACGTATCGAAAATTATGACAAGGGGAGGCAATATGTTTGGTTAAAATCCGGGGCGCAGATCCCAGTTAGCAAACAAGGTGGTCATAGATTAAAAGCAGCTTTTGACAGCTAAGAAAAAATGGAAAAAACAAATACCCCTGACCAGTATTCAGGGGTAGATGATCAATATTCGTCTTCGTTGAAGAAGAAGTCGTCTTTTGTCGGATAATCCGGCCAAATCTCCTCAATATTCTCATACGGCTCACCGTCGTCCTCCAATTCCTGGAGATTTTCCACCACCTCAAGCGGGGCACCTGAACGGATAGCAAAGTCAATCAATTCATCCTTGGTGGCTGGCCACGGTGCGTCTTCCAGATAGGAAGCAAGTTCTAATGTCCAATACATATGTTTATGCTATTATATTATAATCCCCTCATTTGGGAGGCAAAAATATAAATTTTTTTTGATTTAAAACCTTAACGAATTAATTGTTTGTAAGTTCCTTTAAAAGATGATTTTTTACTTCCAATTTTCGATTGAATCCATAAATTTTTCGCTGAATCATCACATCGAATTCTGCTTCATTACTTCGGAAGTTTTCCACGTTGTCCTTAATAGTATCCAACTCCTTTTGATCCCGCGCTATGAGATCTTTGAGGATTCCAGCCTTGATGGTTTTTTGCTCACTTTTCTCCTTTTTATCAAAGTCCTCATATTTGGAATGGGACAGTTTGTCCAAGAAGGATTTTTCAAAAACCAAGTCCGTTGAGAATACGAAGGTGCGGATACTTTGTTGTGCGTTACGCGGCTTTTTTGGAGGAAGTTTTTTCCATTCTTCCTGCAGTTTTTTTGCTTCGTACATCACCGCAGGACCGCTGGGGCCGGCAGACAATAGTTGCATTTCCTGTGCCATTTTTTCTATCTTTTTGATCATCAGGCCGGGGCTGATGGTTGGGACACTTTGCATGACACGCTTGTATTTCGAAAATATCCGGTTGTTCAGTTTGGAAAACTCATCCCAAATCGGCTGTCTTTTATCCGCGGGCACTCTTCCAGACTCTTTCCATCTTTTTTGGATTTTCTTGCTTATTTCAAATGCCAGACGCACATCGGCCATATCATGCGCTTCACGGGCCTGATCCAGCAGGTTTTCATAAATCTTTAAATTTTGCTCCGCCTGCAAGGCAAGACCGTCAAAATAATTTTTCCGGTTCCCATAAAATACATCCAAGACATCTTGGAAAGCAGTTTCTAGGTCTTCTTCCAGGTCCTTGCTTACCGGGCCCGTTTTGAGCCACTTCGCTTTTAGATTTTTTAATTCTTCGGAAGCCTTTTTCCAATCGGTACTGTGCATGAGTACTTCCGCCTCCGTGGTCAGTCCCCGCTTGAGTTCCAGGTTTCGTTCCCTATTAACTTGTATGATTTCTTCCAAATACGCCTCTTCTTTTTCCAATTCGGCAATAAGACTTGGAAAATCACCCAGTGCATCATAAGCAAGTAAAGACCCCTTGAGATGGATAAGTTTCATGAGAAAGGACCCCTTGTTTTGATTCTCCTCAATATCCTTTTTCAGTTTTTCCACTTTTTGCCGGACCATCTCAAATCTGTCCTCAAAATACTTCATCGTGGATTCCTCACTTTCCTTTACCTCCCCGATGACCCTGTCCTCTTGGCCTAAAAATCCTCTGAGGTAAACGTTGCTGTCTTTAATATATCCAAAAGGGTGTTCCATGGGATGTTTTGGCTAGGTTTTAAAATAGTGGCTTTCCAAGCTGCAAATTAATTAAATAAGGGTCATTTATCCTAAGAAAGGCGATTTTTTACCATATTTGTTACCTGTTGGGACATCAAAATTAAAAATACAGTTCTATGAGTAATGAAAAGATTATATTTTCAATGGCCGGGGTTTCCAAGATTTACCCTCCGCAAAAGAAAGTATTAAAGGATATTTATTTGTCGTTTTTTTATGGTGCCAAGATCGGAGTGCTCGGGCTAAACGGCTCCGGAAAAAGCTCCCTCCTCCGGATCATTGCGGGCTTGGATACCGAATTTTTGGGGGAAGTGGTGTGGTCGCCCGGCTATTCCGTCGGCATGCTGGAGCAAGAACCCCAGCTGGATCCGGACAAAACCGTCAAAGAAGTGGTGGAAGAAGCAGTAGCCTCCACCGTAAACTTATTGAAGGAGTTTGAGGCAATCAACGAGAAATTCATGGATCCCGCGCTGATGGATGATCCGGATGCCATGGATAAGCTCATCCAAAAGCAGGGAGAGGTACAGGAAAAACTGGATGCCTGCAATGCCTGGGAACTGGATGTCATGCTGGACAAAGCCATGGATGCCCTAAGGCTGCCCCCAAGCGATGCTCCTGTCAAAAACTTGTCCGGTGGTGAAAAGCGCCGGGTTGCCTTATGCAGGCTGCTTCTTCAGGAACCGGATGTACTTCTCTTGGATGAACCCACCAACCACCTGGATGCGGAGTCGGTCCATTGGCTGGAACAACACCTGAAAAACTACAAAGGTACCGTCATTGCCGTGACCCACGACAGGTATTTTCTCGACAACGTGGCTGGATGGATTCTCGAACTGGACAGGGGAGAGGGCATTCCCTGGAAAGGAAACTATTCCAGTTGGCTCGACCAAAAACAGCAGCGGCTCAAGCAGGAAGAAAAGACAGAGTCCAAGCGTCAGAAAACACTGGAACGGGAACTTGAATGGATCCGGATGTCTCCGAAAGCCAGGCAGTCGAAAGGTAAAGCAAGGCTTAACGCCTACGATAAATTGGTAGGCGAGGAAGGCAAAGAGCGTGAATCCAAACTGGAACTGTATATTCCCCCGGGACCACGGCTCGGATCAAAAGTGATTGAGGTAAACGGCGTATCAAAAGCTTTTGGCGATAAGCTGCTTTTTGACAACCTGTCCTTTTCCCTGCCCCAAGGAGGAATCGTCGGAATTATTGGCCCCAACGGTGCCGGTAAATCCACGCTGTTTAAACTTATCACAGGTCAGGAAAAAGCCGATGCGGGTGATTTTGAAGTCGGGGAAACCGTACAGCTTGCCTATGTGGATCAGGAACATGATAGCTTGGACCCAAGCAAATCTGTCTATCAGATTATTTCTGAGGGAAGTGAATTCGTCAAGCTGGGAAACAAAGAAATGAATGCCCGGGCCTATGTGGGCAAATTCAATTTTGTGGGCGCTGATCAGGAGAAGAAAGTGGGCGTGCTTTCCGGTGGAGAGCGCAACCGCGTCCACTTGGCGATGACCCTTAAAAAGGGAGGAAACCTCCTATTGATGGATGAACCGACCAATGACCTGGATGTCAATACACTACGGTCTTTGGAAGAAGCTCTTGAGAATTTTGGAGGATGTGCCGTGATCATTTCCCACGACAGGTGGTTTTTGGATCGGATATGTACTCATATTCTGGCTTTCGAGGGAGACTCCCAAGTGTATTGGTTTGAAGGCAATTTTTCCGATTACGAGGAAAACAAGAAAAAACGTCTGGGAGATCTTACACCCAGAAGGATCAAATACAGGAATTTGAAGTAACGTATTGAAAGCCGAAAAGAGGTGGGTTTGCCCATGGCTTTTCGGTTTTTTATTTTATACCGGTTTTCAATTTTGGTTGATTAAAAATTCCCTGAAGATCTGTATTTTTCATTTAAAAAAATTGATGTCGCTATAGGATACTTATGTGGCAGCAGGATTATCCTTTATAGGGTACTTTTAACGCATGTATGTAAATCTCACTTCTTTTTCCCAAAATATCCCCTGATTTTATTCGCTTTTTTGTTTCTTTGTACCCTGAATTATTGCTAGGAGAGATACTATGAGACAATTGCTGCTTAGGCCCGGTGCTGAGGAATTAAACTATGAAATTAGGGGCATTGTGAAAAAAGCCCGACAAATTGAACAGCTCGGTTTTGACATTACCTGGGAAAACATCGGAGACCCCATACAAAAACACAACACCATCCCCGCCTGGATGAAGGAGATCGTTGCCGACCTCGTCAGTCAGGATCATTCCTATGGCTATGCGGATTCCAAAGGAATGATGGAGACCAGGAAATTTCTGGCAGCCATCAACAACGCCAAAGACGGTGTTAAAATCACTGCGGAGGATATCCTCTTTTTCAACGGCCTGGGGGACGGTATCGCGAAGCTGTATCAATTCCTCATCCCTACTGCAAGGATCATAGGACCCTCGCCGGCATACTCCACCCACAGCTCAGCGGAAGCTGCGCATGCGAACACCAGCCCGATTACCTATAAGCTGGATCCGGACAACAGCTGGTACCCGGACATGGAAGACTTATATAATAAGGTAAAGTACAATCCCACCATTGTGGGTATTCTTATCATCAATCCGGACAATCCCACCGGGATGGTCTATCCCAGAGAAGTATTGCAGCGCTTTGTAGAAATCGCCCGGGAATTTAAACTCCTGCTAATAGCCGACGAGATCTACCAAAACATCACCTACAACGGGTTTGAAGCCATTAGTTTGGCGGAGATGCTTGGCGATGATTTGCCGGGAATTTCCCTGAAAGGAATATCCAAGGAATTCCCTTGGCCGGGTTCCCGCTGTGGCTGGATGGAATTCTACAACAAGCACTCCTCCTTGGAATTTGCCAAGCTCTGCCAGACCTTGGAAAACGCCAAAATGATAGAGGTGTGCTCCACGATGCTGCCCCAACTGGCAATTCCCAAAATCATGAGCCATCCCTTATATGCCGCCTACCGAAAAGAAGCCAATGACAGAATTGGCAGAAGAAGCCAGTTGATGGAAGATGTGCTTGCGGGGGTCAGAGGCATCAAGTTCAACAAAACGAAAGGGGCTTTTTACAACACCATCATTTTTGATGAAAACCTGTTGGATGCCAACCAGTTTCTACCGGTTGACGATCGTCGGATCAAAACCCTGCTGGATGGCTGGCTTCAGGAGAAAGAGATGCCCCATGACAAGCGGTTTGTGTACAACTTGTTGGCATCAGACCAGATTTGTGTAGTCCCCGTATCATCCTTCTGCTCTGATTTAAGGGGATTTCGCGTTACCCTTTTGGAAGAAGAGGAAGCGGTATTTGAAGACACGTTTGTAAGGCTGGCGAAGAGTATTGAGTTTTACTTAAAATCGTCCCAACGCGTAGCGGTTGCTCTTTCGGAGTAGGAATAGGCCCCTTTCCCTGATTATCTTCGTTACGGATATTCTTGAGGTCTTCCAGTGGCTGAAATTTTTCCTCCTCTAAAGGGGACTTATCTTCGAAATCGTTCAGATCGGGTTGTCCGGCAAGTATCCATGCCGTATACCACATATCACTGATCATTTTGATGGCAGCCCGCATCTGACGCTCCACCTGTCCTTGCAGGGATTGGTGGTAAGCGATGGTAAAGCCTTTGGAATACACCCGGGTATTGATGCCACCGCGTTCTTCAAAGCTGAATTTTTTGTCGCTTGGGAAATTTTCGGCAAGTTTCTTCTCAAAAAACAACACTGAGTCAACCGCTTCGTGGGATCTAATAATTGCATCCCATAATGCCAACTGGGGCTGCTCCAGATAGGCCGCTTTACCAATCAAAAAATCATAATCCTCCGCCAGCAGTTCGGGGATTCTGCTTTCCCAAAACCCATGAATCCCATATTGCCCGGTTAACTGTCCGTTATAATTCATCGTGGTATGCAGGGGCACATGGATGTCTCCGATGTAATGGCCCAAGTCGGCGGAAAGCCTTAAAATAGCTTTCTTGTCTTTGGCCTGCATCGCACGGACGAGTTGGAGGAAGGTCTGATACGTACTCCAGGGGGCGATTCCGTGCGCCCTTAGGTGGTCTTCTCCGTATTGTTCTACAGCCGCCAACCAATAGCGGGGGAGTAGATAAATGGCACTGTCCCCATAGGCGTCGGCATCCAAGTAGTGTTTTTCAGCCTCACCTTTTACAGCATATCTCCGACGGTCAGGATTCACGGCGTTTTCAGTCACGTAAATAATGTTTGCCTTGAAGAAGCCGATTAGCTCCGGTGGCAAACTGAATACTGCCTGCCGGTTGATTTTTTTATGGGCAAAAAATCCCCATGCGTACAAAGGCTCCGAGAAAGCAATCAAAGCTAATAAGAGGGTTCCCCAAGTGAATCGCTGAAAACTTTCCATACTTTTAAGAATAATAAATGGCAGGTTAAGTTAGTATAAGTTGGGGTAATGAACAAATGAAAACCCCTCTGCCTCAAATAAATGTCTCCCACATACTTGCCAGATCTGAATGCATCGTGAACTGATTTTCTACCAACCATATATGGCACACCTTAGAAAACATACTTAATTTTTACTTTTTATTGGCTCCACCGGGTGACTTCTGCAAAATATTCAGCTTAAATTTGAATTATTTTTGTGGTTGAAGATAATTCCATTAAATTTGCATTCCAATTCTTAAATAGGTTAGTAATCAAGTAGTGTTTATATATGGCAAATCATAAATCGGCTCTTAAAAGAATTCGTTCAAACGAAGCAAAGAGATTAAGAAACAGGTATCAAGCCAAAACAACGAGAACATTTATCAAGCGGTTGAAAAACTCGGAAGATAAAGCTCAGGCCCAGGAACTGTTGAAGGAGGTAACCTCCATGTTGGACAAATTGGCAAAAAAGAATATCATCCATAAAAATAATGCGGCCAATAAAAAGTCAAAATTGACCAAGATGGTCAATGCCATGGCATAATCTCAGCCGTAAAAAAATATAACTTAAGCCCTTCCTTTCGGTTGGGCTTTTTTTGTTGGGTATTTTTTGATATTTTTATCGGGTGTCGCGACATGGAAAAACCTCACAATGCAGGGATGCCGAAGTATTTGAACGGATTCCAGTTGCCACACAAGAAGAAGAGGTAATTTTAAAAACCCAAATTTTCATCTGATGGGAGAAAATTCATCCATACCGATTTCCATGTTGGCTGAGGAAGATCGGCCCAGGGAGAAACTGTTGCTGAAAGGAAAAGCATCCCTCACGGATGCTGAGCTGATCGCCATTCTGATAGGTTCAGGCACCACCTCACTCAGTGCCGTAGATTTATCAAGAAATATATTACGCAGCGTGGACAATGACTTGGCCCAGTTGGCAAGGATGACGGTAAAAGACCTGCAGCGCTTTAAAGGTATAGGAGAAGCCAAGGCCATTTCCATAGTCAGTGCGCTGGAGTTGGGGAGAAGGAGAAAAGAATTGGAACCTCAGAAAAAACTAAAAATATTGGCGTCAGGGGATGTCTATCACCTTATGAAGCCGGAATTGATGGACGAAACAGTCGAATTTTTTTATGCCGTTTTCCTTAGCAATTCCAACCATGTCATAAGAAAGCAGCTGATCAGTCAGGGAGGCACCAAAGCAACCATTGTCGATCCCAAGGTGATCTTTAAGCATGCCATGGACTTTTTTGCCTCCTCCATCATCCTGGTACACAACCACCCTTCCGGGAGCCTGAAACCCTCCAGACAAGATGAAGATTTGACCAAAAAACTCATGGCTGCCGGGAAAAGTTTGGAGCTTCCGGTGATAGATCATGTTATTTTCGGAGATAGTGGCTATTTTAGCTTCGCCGATGAAGGCATGATGTAACTTAGGCGTATGAACCAAAAAAATAGTGTAATTCTGCTCATTGTTGTCGTGGTGTTGGGATCGCTAATCTACACCCTCTCAGGAGGGGAGAGTAAAGCACAATATACCGATCGTATCGAGGCGGAGCGTGAAAGGCAGTTTAAATACCTGAAATATAATCTGGAATCTCCCTTGACAGAACCCCAAAAAAAGGAGCTGGACCAACTGAGTTTTTATCCCGTAGATGAAGCGTACAAGGTAAAGGCACGATTGGAACCTATTGAGGTCAAGAAAATGGTGCAAATCCCACTTACAGACGGGTCAGTTGAAAAATATGTAAGGCATTCCTTTGCTGTATTTGACCTGAACGGTCAGGAGGTAAAACTCCTGCTGCTACAGGCCGCGGATGAAGGTGACAAAAGGAATTTCTTTTTGGCCTATGCAGATCAGACAAGTGGAGAAGTGACGTATGGAGGTGGTCGTTATCTGAATCTCCGACAAGATGGGCAGCGGTCCATTACCATCGATTTTAACCTATCCTACAATCCCTATTGTGCGTATAATCCTGATTTTGCCTGTCCTATCCCACCCAGGGAAAATATTTTGGAAATCTCCATTCCCGTAGGTGAGAAAAATTACGGCAAATAAAACGTTAGCGCCTTACATTTCTCTTAAATTTGCGGTTTACCTTCCATTGACTACATGAAGATTTCTATACAGCGGCTCAAAGATTATATTTCATTTGACCAGACTTCCGGAGAAATAGCCTCCATGCTGACCGCTTCCGGGTTGGAAGTGGAAGGAATAGAGACCTTTGAATCAATTAAGGGAAGCCTCGCCGGAGTGGTTGTCGGAGAGATCCTGACCTGTGTTCCCCACCCCAACGCAGACAAGCTGCGTCTGACTACCGTGGACATCGGATCAGCAATAGTGCCCATTGTGTGTGGAGCGCCTAACGTGGCAGCCGGTCAGAAAGTAGCCGTAGCCACGGTCAACACAACTTTATATACTTCTTCCGGAGAATCCCTTCAGATCAAAAAGTCAAAAATCCGGGGAGAGACATCTGAGGGCATGATATGCGCAGAAGACGAATTGGGAATAGGAGATAGCCATGACGGCATAATGGTCCTGGACACCGATTTGCCAAACGGTACACCCGCAGACCGGGTGATTCACATTTTCAAGACAGATGTCCTTGAAATTGGGCTTACGCCAAACCGGGCCGATGCGGCTTCACACCTGGGTGTGGTAAGAGATTTAAAGGCCTTGTTGAAAAAAGAATTCAGCTTGCCCTCCGTAGCGGATTTTACCGTGGATTCCGAGACTAATCCGATTGAGGTTCGGGTGGAAAGTGCCACAGACTGTCCCAGGTACGCGGGACTTACTATCAGTGGCATAAAAGTCGGTCCCTCTCCATTATGGCTGCAAAATTACCTTAAAGCCCTAGGTTTGGAGCCGATCAACAGCATCGTGGATGTGACCAATTTTATTCTCCACGACCTGGGGCAACCGCTTCATGCCTTTGATGCGGACAAAATCTCAGGAGGAAAACTGACTGTCAAAAAACTACCCAACCACACCAAATTCGTCACTTTGGATGGAAAGGAGCGAAAACTTTCCGGGCAGGAACTGATGATCTGTGATGAGCGGGGAGGACTTTGTATTGGTGGGGTTTTAGGAGGGTTGGATTCGGGAATAAGTGATTCCACGACATCCATTTTTCTGGAAAGCGCCTGCTTCTCTCCGGACGTCATTCGGAAAGGAGCCCAGTTTCACGGAATTAAAACGGACGCATCCTTTCGCTTTGAGCGGGGAACGGATCCCAACATGCCTGTGTATGCGCTAAAACGTGCGGCCATGTTGGTTAAGGAAATTGCCGGAGGGCAAATCTCATCCCCGATTACGGATCTCTATCCGGAACCTGTGGTGGATGTAAAAATCCCCGTCAAATACAAGCACGTTGACCGGCTTATCGGGAAGCATATCCCGGCAGCTGAGATCAGGGAGATACTGGAATCGCTCGAAATTGCGGTAACAGATCAACACGAGGCAGGATTTGATGCCGTTGTCAAGCCTTACCGCGTTGATGTGACCCGGGAGGCAGATATCATCGAAGAGATACTGAGAATCTATGGGTTCGAATCCATCCCACTGCGGGAAAACTACCAGTCCGATTTTCTTGCGGCACATCCTGAAAAAGACGCCAACAAGCTGCAATATCGGGTTACTGAACTCTTGGCGGCCCAAGGTTTTCAGGAGGTGCTGACCAACTCCCTCACCCAGGCCGCTTATGCGGAAAAATCAGGGTATTTGGACACTTCCGAAGATGTGGTCATAATCAACAAACTCAGTGAAGACCTGGGCGTGCTGCGGCAGACCTTGCTGTTCTCTGGTTTGGAAGTACTTGCCCATAATATTAACCGGCGACAAAAGGACCTCAAATGCTTTGAATTCGGATCTGTATATCAAAAAACGGCAACCGGATACCGGGAGGAGAAACATTTGGGCATATTTATGACAGGAAATATCACTTCTGAAAGCTGGTTGGCACCCTCAGCAAAAGTTCAGTTTCCAAACTTGCATGCGGTGGTGGATACGCTGTTTCTAAAACTTAACCTGGGCCAACCTTCGGTGAGAATGGCGGAGCAGGCCCCATTTGAATATGGACTTGAGCTTTTTATCCGCGATTCCTTCATAGGAACTATCGGATTGCTGGAAGCTCAGATTACCCGCCTGGCAGAAGTGAAGCAGGAAGTGTTTTATTCATCGCTTAATTGGGGGATCATGCTGGAACTGGCATCCGGCACTCAGCGGTTTACCGAAATCTCAAAATTTCCGGAAGTCAGGAGGGATTTGTCCCTTGTTATTGACAAGGAAGTTTCATTTGATTCCCTAAGCCAATTATCTCGTGTGGTCGGGGGATCACTGTTAAAAAGAATTGGTGTATTTGACGTTTATGAGGGAGATAAGATAGAAGCTTCCAAGAAAGCATACGCCTTGAGTTTTTACCTTCAGGACAACACCAAGACCCTTACAGACAAAGTCATTGATAAAACCATGAACCGACTCATGCAGGCTTTTGAAAAGGAAGTAGGCGCTTTGATCAGAAAATAAGATGGTTTTCGAAGAACTTCAGCGGTTGGGAAAAATATCCGAGCATATTATCCGGAAGGTTAAAATGCTCGAAAGGGAGAATGAGGGGCTAAAAAACGAGCTGAAAGCCTGTCAAATTGAACTAAAAGGAAAAGACGAAGTACTGGAGCATTTTAAAAATCAAATTAAAATTAGTAAAATTGTAAAGAACATACCGGTAGGAAACAAAGAGTCTGCTGAACTGAGAGAAAGAATTGACAATTATATAAATGAGATTGATAAAATAATTACCCACTTGTCCGAATAATATGGAAACACTTTCGATAAGACTTAAAATAGGAGATAGGGAATATCCCATGAAAGTGAAAGCCCAGGATGAAGCAAAAATCAGACGGGCGGGTAAATTGATCAATGAAAAAATCAAAAGGTATAGAGAAGAATTTGGCTTGGATGATAAACAGGATTTACTGGCCATGGTGGCCTTCGACAGCATGATGGAAGCTTTGGAGCTTAAAGAAGCCCATTCTGAAGACAGCGAGAAAGTGAAGACGACAATCCAAGAGATCAACGCCCAATTGACATCTATTTTATAGGTTTTATATAGTTTTCGGCAACAACTATTCAGCAACGGAATTTTATTCTCCGGTGAGATAACTAAATACATATCTATGGAGATTTCAATCATATACCTAATAGCAGCCGGAGCAGTCGGTATTTTGCTAGGGGCCCTACTTGCGGGCCTACTTATTAAGAACAACAGCAAAGCAATCGAAGCTGAGGCCAAAGAGAAAGCCAAGAGTATCCTTAGGGAAGCGGAAATTACGGCTGAAGGAGCCAAAAAAGACAGAATCCTTGAAGCTAAAGAAAAGTACCTCCGGTTAAAGACCGAATTTGAAGAAGACGTAAACAAAAAGAAAAACCTCATACTTACCAATGAGAACAAGCTGAAACAACGGGAGCAAGTCCTTTCGAAAGAAATGGAACAAATCAAACGTAAGGAAGCGGAACTGGATAGTAAAAAGGAAAATCTCAGCGCACAGATCCATGCGGTACAGGTCAAAAAAGAGGAATTGGACAAGGTAACTAATCAGCGTATAACTGATTTGGAAAAAGTGGCCTTACTGACCAAAGAAGAGGCTCGGGAACAGCTTGTTGAGATGCTTAAAGACGAGGCCACTACCAGGGCTTCCTCCCATATCAAGGACATCTTGGATCAGGCCAAATTGACAGCAACCAAGCAGGCGAAGAAAATTGTACTGGATACCATTCAGCGTACCGCCACTGAGCATGCCATCGAAAACTGCGTCTCGGTGTTCAACATTGAAAGTGACGATGTAAAAGGTAAAATCATCGGTCGTGAAGGAAGAAATATCAGGGCACTGGAAGCCGCTACCGGAGTTGAAATTGTAGTGGATGATACCCCCGAAGCGATTATTATTTCCGGTTTTGATCCCGTCAGAAGAGAAGTGGCCAGATTGTCGCTTCACCGACTGGTACAGGACGGAAGGATCCATCCGGCCCGAATAGAAGAAGTGGTTGCTAAAACTGAAAAAAATATTGAAGAGGAAATCATCGAAATCGGCGAAAGGACTTGTATTGAACTCGGGATACACGGATTGCATCCCGAGCTGATCAAAATGGTGGGAAGGCTACGCTTTAGATCTTCCTATGGTCAAAACTTGCTGCAGCACTCCCGGGAAGTGGCGAAATTATGCGCAACCATGGCCGCGGAGATGGGCATTAACGCTAAAATGGCAAAAAGGGCAGGCCTGTTGCACGATATCGGAAAGGTATCTCCGGAGGAGGCAGAGCTTCCACACGCTATTTTGGGAATGGAATTGGCCAAAAAATACAAGGAACATCCAGAAGTCATCAATGCCATCGGTGCCCATCACGATGAAATCGAAATGACGTCCATGCTTTCCCCGATCGTCCAGGCCTGTGATGCCATTTCCGGTTCTAGGCCGGGTGCCCGAAGGGAAATCATGGATAGCTATATCAAACGCCTGAAAGATCTCGAAACGCTTGCCCTGAGCTTTGACGGCGTGAATAAGTGCTTCGCCATGCAGGCTGGCAGGGAGCTTCGGGTCCTCGTAGATGCCGATAATGTGGATGACGCGACGGCAGGAAAGCTTTCTTTTGATATCTCCCAACGAATAGAGAAGGAAATGCAATATCCAGGGCAAATTAAGATCACCGTCATTCGGGAAATGCGTGCGGTGAATTACGCCAAATAATACGTTCCCGAAAAAAAGGAAGGGTATGGAGAAATCCATGCCCTTTATTGGTTTATGGAATGGCGCAAACATCTAGCCTTATCATTAAAAAAAAATCGTAAAAAAGTATGGGAAATCGATTACTGGAATTTTTAAATGAGTTGGCTGAAAATAATTCCAAAGAATGGATGGATGCCAACCGGGATTGGTATTTGGATATAAAAACTTATTTTTTGGATGAAGTCACCGAACTGTTGAAGGGGCTTATTCCCATTGAGCCAGGGCTTGAGGTCCTTCGGCCAAAGGACTGCATTTTTCGACAAAACAGGGATGTGCGGTTTAGTCCGGACAAAAGACCCTATAAAACCAACTTGGCGGGCTATTTTTCTACAGGTGGAAAAAAATCACCCGGGCCGGGATATTACCTGCATGTGCAGCCAGGAGAGAGCTTTCTGGCAGGAGGAATTTGGATGCCTCCTGCTGATGTGATTAAGAAAATCCGTCAGGAAATTGACTACAATGGGAAGGAGTTGGAGCGAGTACTTCTGGAACCAACCTTCAAAAAATTCTTTGGCGAAATGGAAGGGGAACAGTTGAAAACCAGTCCGAGGGATTATGAATCGGATCATCCCTATATTCAATATCTAAGGTATAAAAGTTTTATCGTATCCCACCCCTTGACTGATAAAGCCATCCAAAACGGTTCTTACAAACAGGTAGTGTTATCTGGATTCTCCATTATGAAACCATTTCATGACTTTCTTGCCAGGGCGTTGGAAGATGTCGAAGATGGCAGCAAGATTTTATAAAGTCAAAGTAAAAACTTTTCAATGGCGATGGCAACGCCATCCTCGGTGTTTTTGGCGGTGATTTCGTCGGCGACAGCTTTTACCTCATCCCGTGCGTTTTCAACGGCAATGCCCTTCCCTACAGCGGAGAGAAGTTCGATATCGTTGTAGTTGTCCCCAAAGGCCATCACCTCTGCCAGGGATATGTCAAAACAGGTGCTTAAAACAAGCTCCAGACCAGATGCCTTGGATATTGACTTGGGTGCAATTTCAATATACGTGTTCTTGGATCGGTACAGATGGAGGATGCCTCCCAGCTCTTTCTGGAGGGAGGTAAATAGTTGATCAATTTCCCGCGCATTCCCCATACACATTACCTTGTGTGCTCCCGTGGCTTCATTTGCCCACTTTTCGAATACTTGATTACTTGGGCTAATGACAGTTTGTACCTTGGTTGCCAGTTCTTCTTTTTGTGTCCATTTATCCATTTGGGGGGCATACCATTCATCGGCACAGTAGAGGCTGATGTGAATGGAGGTACCTTTTACCATTTCCAAAATTCGGGCACATTCTCCCAAGGGGATGCAGACTGAATCTAAGGGTTGGTGGGTTTTTTGACTGGCGCTCCTACCCAGCACATACCCCCCGTTATAGCAAATCAACGGGTTGTTATCCCGGTTTACTTCCTGGAGTAAATGTGTCATTGCGGATGGCATGCGCGAGGAGGCAAGAATAATGGGGAAATCCGAAGGAAGTTTGCTGAACGCACGTTTGGTTCTTGCTGAAATTTGTCGGTTGCTGTCCAAGAGGGTACCGTCGATATCAGTGCAGATGGCGCGGATGTTCATGGCTGAAAAGTCATTAAATTTTAAAGTTGATAACAAAGGTATCCATATCCCGTTAAAAAACACGTATCGAACCAAGTATGGGAACCTCTAAGACAGAAAGAGATCAATCACCGGAATTTTCAGGCGGGGAACTATGCTTCTTATCAGGCAATCGGTTGGCTTTTTTAAGGGCATCATGTATCAGCCATTCCAGCTGTCCGTTGGTGCTTCTGAATTCATCCGCAGCCCATTTCTCCACCGCTTTCATCAGTCTCTCGTCTATGCGAAGTGCAAAAGGCTTCTTCTGTGGCATTTTTTTTAATTTTCATTATTCCATTCAGCCACCATCGACTGAATTTCTTCAGGTTTTAGCGTGCTAAGTTCAAACTGCTTGCTTTTCAGCGTTACCATTACGTAATACTTGTTGTTAAATACATAGGCCCAATGGCCAAACCTGTAGCGGATACCCAGTCCACCAAATCGCCAAAGAGAACCTCTTTTCTTTACTTCGACTGAGACGATCTCCTCTTTGGTATATTTTCTCCAATTGCGTACTATTGGGAAACACCGGTATTGTAATCCGTACCGATCCATCCTCGTTTCCAGCTCAAAGCTCCAAACCAGCCAAAAAACGAATCCTAATATGGCCATTAAAATCAACCATTCTATATATCCTTTTTCCCCAAGCTCGCCCGTAATCCAGTTTATTGTCATGAATATCAGTACCGGTACTTGGAAAAATACCAACAAGAAAATGAGCCATGAGTTTCTTAAGCTTTGCTTTTCTTTGAAGACCATCTGCTTATTGGTTGAGCGAACCTACATTGACAACAGGGCTGGCGGATTTGTCAGAGCACAAGACCACCATCAGATTGCTCACCATGGCCGCTTTTTTCTCATCCTCAAAATCGATTATACCTTTGATTTTTAAGTCTTCCAATGCCATTTCCACCATTCCCACGGCACCGTCCACGATTTTTCGCCGTGCCGCAACAATGGCTGTGGCCTGCTGTCTTTGAAGCATGGCAGAGGCGATCTCTGAGGAATAAGCCAAGTGGGAGATTCTGGCTTCGATTACTTTGATGCCGGCATGGTTCAGGCGATCGGCGATTTCTTCTTCCAATGATTGATTGATCTCTTCTACGCCGGAACGCAGGGTGATTTCGGCATTTTCCGCCTCAAAATCATCATAGGGGTATTTGCCTGCCATTTTCCGGACAGCGGCGTCCGTCTGTAGGTGTATGAAGTTTTCATAATCTTCCACATCGAAAGTGGCTTTGAACGTATCCGCTACCTGCCAAACAACGATCGTTCCAACCATGACCGGATTTCCGATTTTGTCGTTGACCTTCAGCGGTTTGTTTTCAAAGTTCCGCACCCGCATGGATATCCTCTGCCTAGTCACAAAAGGAATGACCCAAAAAAAGCCATTGTCCTTAACCGTTCCCTTGTAGGCACCAAATAGGAGCAAAACCATTGCTTTGTTGGGTTGTAAAGTAAAAAATCCGGGAAGGATGAGAGAAAATAATATACCGCCAATAATCCCTAAAGCTGGAATTCTAAATACAAAGGATACGATTGTTGCTGCAATAAGTAAAATGGCTATCAAAATCATGGTATAGCCGGAATGGGGTTTGACGATTTTTTCCATAGTTAAATTAATTTATATTGATATCATTATGATATACAAATGAATTAAATATAAGTTGGTTAAGCAAGGATTATCTCATTTTTTTTTGGTAAAGGGTTGGCGAAAATAAGGCATAGGTATTACTACCAAAGATTTTGATAGTTCCGTTATTCGGTTTACTGTAAAAATTGTGATTAGAGATTAAATAATTAATCCGATAACAAGAAATAAAATAGTAACAGTATACTATTTTTATTTGGTTGGGAGTGTTGGGTATTGAACAATTCAAAATTAGTAAGAAAGCATTTTTGCTTTTAAAATTGATTATCATTATATTAACCTTTCTTCTAAGTAATAAACCTATGAAAATAAACGTGAATGGAAAGGAGATGACCGTTGATGTCACGGCAAATCCCAGCCTATTGGAGGCAATCCGGGAGCAGCTTTTTCTGACAGGAACCAAGTATGGCTGTGGTGAAGGGGCCTGCGGTGCCTGTAAGGTCCTTGTCAATGGCAGTGCCGTTCCTTCCTGCATTACCCCCGCTGTTTCGGTGCAGGGCAAAAAAGTGACCACCATCGAGGGATTGGAAACTGACGGAGAACTGCATCCCGTACAACAGGCGTTTTTAGAAGTGGATGCCTTTCAATGTGGTTATTGCGCCTCCGGAATGATCATCAATGCGGTGGCCCTGTTGGATAAAAACTCCAGCCCGACCAAACAGGAGATAGAGGATGCCATGAATGGCAATATCTGTCGGTGCTGCACCTATCCAAAACTAGTGGAAGCCATTTACCAAGCCGGAAACCAACTCGCATGAAAAAGACTCTAAAATCCCAAATTCACAGTTATCCGGAGCAATATGAGCTACATCAACAGGATGTAATCCGAGGACCCATTACCCGTAGAAAATTTTTTAAGAGAATGGGTTTGGGCATAGCATCCTTTATAGTGGTGTCGGACGTGGTGTCCGCCGAAATCATGGACCACCTGGATCCATCACTTGCAGAAGACACGATTGCTTCGTGGATCCATATAGACGAGTCCGGTAAAATCACGGTTTTTACCGGGAAGGTAGAAGTGGGACAAAATATCCGGACTTCCCTTGCCCAAGTGGTGGCTGAAGAACTCTTTGTGGAAGTAGGGGATATCCACCTTATCATGGGAGATACAGACCTTACTCCTTACGATAGGGGAACCTACGGCAGCCTGACAACGCCTCAAATGGCCCCAATTTTACGACAAGCGGCAGCCTCCGTACGTGAATTGCTCAAAGAAACCGCAGCGAAAGAATGGTCTGTGGACACAGGTGGACTTCAAATGGAAAAGGGTATTGTTTTTCATCCAAGTAATGGCAAGCGGTTGAGTTATGCCCAGCTCTCCCAGGGCAAGAAGCTTTTTCAGCAAGTAAATACCCAAGTTGCCGTAGTGCCTGTATCTTCCTGGAAAATAGCAGGTACGTCCGTTCCAAAAGTAAACGGCAGGTCGTTCGTCACAGGCAATCACAAATACGTGTCAGACATGGTTTTGTCGGGAATGTTGTACGGTAAAATATTGCGTTCTCCAGCCAACGGTGCCAAGCTTAAAACCTTGGATGCGTCACGGGCGGAGGCCATGGAAGGAGTGACTGTGGTCAGGGATGGAGATTTTGTGGGCGTGACCGCACCCGATTCCCCTACAGCCAACATGGCGATGGCCATGATAGAAGCCACTTGGGATCGGACTCCCCAGCCCTCCCGAAATGAGCTTTTTGACTATTTGAGAAAGACTGCCAGAAATCAACCCGAGCCGAAGCCGGAGGTGACCAACGCCTTGAACCAGGCCTCATTCAAGTTAGATCAAACTTTCAGCATCGATTATATCGCCCATGTCCCCCTGGAGCCCAGGGTGGGAGTGGCGGAATGGAAAGGGGAAAAACTTACCGTATGGACAGGCACCCAACGCCCATTTGGTGTGCGGGAGGAATTGCAAAAGGAATTTGGAATTCCGAAGGAAAATATCCGGGTCATTATGCCGGATACCGGGTCTGGATATGGGGGAAAACACACCGGAGAAGCCGGCATTGAAGCGGCCAAGCTAGCTAAGGCTGTTGGGAGGCCGGTGAAAGTATCCTGGACGAGGGAAGAAGAGTTTAAGTGGGCATATGTTAGACCCGCAGGGGTTATTGACGTCAGGAGTGGCATGGATTCCTCGGGGAATGTCACGGCTTGGGAACTGTATAACTATAATTCAGGCAATGCGGCCATACAGGCAACCTACACCATTGCCGCAAAGCACGATCAGTTTTTGCCGTCGGATACCCCGCTCAAGCAGGGATCCTACAGGGCACTTGCCTCCACGGCAAATATATTTGCCATAGAATCCCAGTTCAACGATCTGGCATCTAAAAATGGCGCTGACCCCTTGGCCTTTCGCTTGAAGCACCTTCAGGATGAGCGCTTAAGCAATGCCTTGAAGGCTTGTGCAGAAAAGTTTGGCTGGGACAAGCCAAGGGAAAAGGGACATGGTTTTGGCATTGCCTGCGGTGCTGCCAAGGGCGGCAATGTAGCTACCTGTGCCGAGGTAAGCGTACATCCCGAGACCGGAGCGGTCAAAGTTTTGCGTTTGGTCACTTCATTTGAGTGTGGAGCGATAATCAACCCCAGACACCTGGAAGGTCAGGTAATCGGATGTGTGTTACAAGGCCTGGGAGGGGCACTCTTTGAAGCCGTTGACTTTAAGGATGGAGAAGTGTTGAATGCATCGATTTCTGGATATCGGGTTCCGAGATTTGCGGATATCCCAGTCATTGAGGTAGTTTTATTGGATAGGAAAGACTTACCCCCTGCAGGTGCAGGCGAGGCGCCCATAGTGGCAGTTGCTCCGGCGATACGAAATGCGATTTTCGAAGTGACTGGTAAAAAAATCAACCGGCTGCCTATGCTACCAAGCGGAAGTATCATTGTTTAAAACACTCGATTTTAAGCATGTTTTTTGCTCCGATTTCAATTCTCAATTTTGGGCTTATTCAATCGAGCTTTTCAGTGGCTAATAACCTGAGTTCGATTGTTACATTCTCTGAATGGGCGTAACAATCCTAACCACAGGTTTTCAAAACCTGACAGGTCTGGACAAAAAACAATTCTGACAAAATCCAACCTACCAATTTTCATTTTTTGCTAGTTTGACGAATAGCCGAACTCAGGTCAATAACATAAGATAACAAATAGTTTTTTGTGGATTTTTTTTAAATTGATCCTCTATTGTAGCGTTTTCAACAATTATGTCGCCTCATAAGTAATTGACATTGAGAACAAAGCATTTATTTAGCCGA
>JBBQXZ010000048.1:0-24703 GCA_038209145.1 Cytophagales bacterium
CGGCTCATCGTCCGGGTCGACCAACCAGGGATTTTGTTTCAGGCGCAGCCTTTCTCGATATAAAACCGTCTCCAATTCTTCCTTCAGGAGGTGGGTTTGATTTCCTGTTTGGGTCAGTATTCTTATCACACTGGCATCGGTCACCCGTTTGATAAATTCTTTCCGGCTTTTGCTTAGCTTGACCACCGGCCATTCATCTTTTTTTGGAAGAATGGGTGCGTATTGGTGCTTAATATAGTCGTCCGTCAACTCTTTTTTTATTGGTCTTCGCAAAGATATAGAAAAAGCAATGGATAAATCAGATAGAGAGTCATTCTGAAAGGATTACACCCACAAAACTAAGCAGCCTCATTGCGATATGAAAATTCTTTTTAAACACAATATTCAAGTAGGGTGTTTTGTCAATGACTGAATAGGTCGTATTATTGCAGCACCAATCACTCAATGAACCAGGATTTAAAGCAAATACAAGCTCCTATTGCCACTGAGATGGCAAATTTCGAAAAGAAGTTTCGCTCCTTTATGAAAAGTAAAGTGACACTTCTTGACCACATTACCCATTATATCGTAAAGCGAAAAGGGAAGCAAATGCGCCCCATGTTTGTCTTTTTAACCGGTGGAGTTTCCGGTGGAATTTCCGAAGCAACTTACCGGGGTGCGGCCCTGATCGAACTCCTGCATACGGCTACGCTGGTGCATGATGATGTGGTCGATGATGCCAATTATCGACGGGGTTTTTTTTCCATCAATGCATTGTGGAAAAATAAGATAGCTGTTCTTGTAGGAGATTATTTGCTTTCCAGAGGACTTCTTTTGAGTGTAGACAATGGGGATTTTGATCTGTTAAAAATAGTCTCCCATGCCGTCCGGGAAATGAGCGAAGGAGAATTGCTTCAAATCGCCAAATCCAGAAATTTGGACATCACCGAAGAAGTCTACTACACCATCATCCGCCAAAAAACTGCCAGTCTCATTGCCTCCTGCTGTGAGGTTGGTGCCGCCACAGCAAATGCCGATACCGCCTCCATAGAAAAAATGAGGCTGTTTGGCGAAAAGGTAGGTATGGCTTTCCAGATTAAAGACGATCTTTTTGATTACGGACAGGATGTCGTAGGAAAACCCGTCGGCATTGACATCAAAGAGAAAAAACTCACGCTGCCGCTGATATATTCCCTAAACCATGCTTCTTGGCTGGAAAAGAAAAGGATCATCTCCTTGATCAGAAACAAAAATGAAGATAAAAAAGCCGTCAATGAAGTTATCGAATTTGTGAAGTCAACGGGCGGGCTGTCCTATTCCGAAGAAATAATGAACAATTTTTACAGGGAAGCCATGCAAATTTTGGCCGAATTTCCCGATTCTCCCTATAAAGTCGCTTTGTCAGATCTGGTGAAATACACCATCGAACGAAAAAAATAAGGTCATTCTTGAATAAACTAACTCAGGTCTGAAAATATATGGGAAAATCTCCCACTTTGTTTTTATTTGCATTTTGATGGAATTCTCTTTATACAACATATTCCCAATTTAAGTCATCCTACTATTTTACGAAAATAGAAATAAAGCCCATCTATTGAATAGATGGGCTTTATCTCATGTTTTCAAAAGAGGACCCCTACCAGGACCAGATAATTTCATTTTGCATATTTTTAAGTTCCTTTTGAAATATACTTTTGCGGAAAGTCTCCGTGTTGACCAAGAACTTTTCCAAGCTGACATAGGAACATAAGTTCTTCTCAGCCACCATTACCATGGTGGAAATGTCCTCAGCCTCTTTTGTCCTCCCATGAGGCACGGTAAACAGCAGGCTGGGGATCAAAGCCACCCGTAACTGGGATTTTGATCCCGTTCTCACTGTCCGACAAAAAATATTTCAGCTCAAAATTCTGCTTAATCTGTTTTAACAGATCCTCTATGACCAATCTGTTTTTTTAAAGCTGGGCATTGGTAGAGTCGTCATGCCCATCAGATTTGGCATAAATTATAGCCGTCCGCCTCTTTCCGGCCAACAAACATACCTACCTTGCCTCAACTGTCCGAGAAACGCCATTCTACCTGTATTCCGGCAATATAACCTTGACTCTTTCCATATCTATGGCATGGGAGCAGTCAAAGTCAGTGTCAACCCCATACCTGGCGTTGTCGTTTTTGCGTATTACGAAATACCGGTCCGACCCGGTCCATTTTTCAAATCGGGAATAACGGTTTTATCCCTTGTCAAACACCGCCATGCCATATTCGGGATGCTCCATGACTTGGAGAAACATGTTTTCGTTGGTTGCGGCCGAACGGATACAGATGTAATCGGGAACCCCCTCTGACAGGTTCATTTTGGCGAGCACTTTGGCACCTCCCCTTTTCTATCCGACTAAAGGAGTGCGTCCGGCTCCCTTGAGTATTTCCTAAAAAAGAGTAATCGGTGGTGGAGTCAAAACTTCCGCCTTCCCGGGATCCACCTCCCCGCCGATATCCGGAAAGTTGCCCCGCAGGTTTGTTTTACAATGCAAATAAAGCTTGGTATAAGGCAGGGCAAACATCTTGGAGTCACGTTTGCGGTTTGCCTGGGACAGGGTACTCATTGCGGGCAAGTGTTTTGAAATATTCCCGGATTAATTTGTCTGAGGTGATTTTGTTCTCGGATGACAGTAAATTAAATTGATAATGTTTCCCATTTCTTTTTGTGATAGGCCTTATTCTTATAATTTTGTAACAAATCTTTAAAAATCGCATTATGAGTGTTTTGGTAAATAATAGTTCAAAAGTAATTGTGCAGGGTTTCACCGGAAACGAGGGTTCTTTCCATGCACAACAAATGATTGAATACGGAACCAACATTGTTGGAGGAGTTACACCTGGAAAGGGAGGAGCAGTTCATTTGGGCAAACCCGTATTCAATACGGTGGAGGATGCTGTTAGTTCCACGGGGGCAAATACATCCATTATTTTTGTTCCGCCTGCCTTTGCCGCTGACGCCATCCTGGAGGCAGCAGATGCCGGTATCAAAGTGATCATTGCGATTACAGAAGGAATTCCCGTCAAAGACATGATGAAGGTAAAACCTTATGTCAAGAAAAAAGGAGCCACCCTTATAGGACCTAACTGCCCTGGAGTAATAACACCGGGAGAAGCTAAAGTAGGCATTATGCCCGGTTTCGTGTTTCGGCCGGGAAGAGTTGGGATAGTCTCCAAATCAGGTACGCTGACCTATGAAGCTGCCGACCAGATTTCCAAAGCCGGCTTGGGGGTATCCTCCGCCATAGGTATTGGCGGTGATCCAATTATCGGTACTTCCACCAAGGAGGCGGTTCAGCTTTTGATGGAAGATCCAGAAACGGATGCCATCGTAATGATCGGCGAAATTGGTGGTAACTATGAGGCTGAAGCCGCCAAATGGATCAAGGAAAACGGAAACAAAAAACCAGTGGTTGGCTTCATTGCGGGACAGACTGCACCCGCAGGCCGGAGAATGGGACATGCCGGAGCTATCATTGGAGGCAAGGACGATACCGCAGAAGCAAAAATGAGAATCATGCGAGAAAATGGGATCTTTGTAGCTGAAACACCGGCAGAGATCGGAGAAGTAATGGCAAAAGCCCTTGGGGTAGACGCATAAACGATCCCAGTTGAATGAATTATAGTTTGGAGAGGATAAATGGATTATCCTCTCTTTTTATTGTTTATCCGTCGGAAATAAAATTTTTCACCTACTTCCAAAAAATCTTAAATTTCGTAAAATTGAGCTGCAATCCATTTTTTTAAATCCTTCATCAAGGACTTAACTCGCTTTGGCAAAATCTTCAATTTTCCACCTATCACATTAATATTGATATAACAAGTAAAAATTTCTAAATTTTCAGGTATTTCAACGCATGATAATTGACTAATTGCACCATGTCCCAAAAATTACTCGTAGGAATCTTTTTGTTTGTTCAGATCGCCACGCTTCAGGCGCAGGAAACCTTAAACTATTCCAAGGACATTATACCCACGCTTAGAACGCACTGCTACTCCTGCCACAATGTAGGTAATTCCAAAGGGGGTATTAATCTAGAGAAATATGAAGAAGAGGGTCGTATCATAAAAGATGGGGAACTTTGGCTCCATGTGATCGATCAAGTAAAGACGAATGCCATGCCGCCCAGCCACAAACCTCCCCTTTCCCCTGAGGATTACCATATATTGGTGGATGGAATCAACGATATCTTAGTAAAGTCATTGCAAAACAAAACGCCCGGAAAAGTAATCATCCGAAGGTTAAGCCACATCGAATACCACTATACGGTAATGGACCTGACAGGTATATCGTTTGATGCCAAAAACAGGTTTCCCTCCGACGGATCCGGTGGCAGTGGCTTTGACAATCAAGGGGGCTCACTCTTTTTCACTCCCTTAAAGATGGAAAGGTATTATGATGCCGCTGAAGAAATTATAGAAGAACTATACGTGGACCGTGCCAAATGGAAAAACCTGGTTCCATTTGAGTATAAACTTAATCTTTGGCAGCGGTTTTTGACTTGGATAAAAAGCTATCTATTTAGTTCATACAATTCGGTAAATCCACCGGAGGTAGCTGCTGAAAAAGTCATTTATCCTTTTGCCAGCAGTGCTTACAGGAGATTTTTGAAGAGTGGGGAAAAAGAAAAGTTGATGAACCTCTTTCAGAAGGTCTATGCGGCCAACCATTCCATGCAGAATCCGGAACGGTTCGACAGAAGTGTCAGCGAAGTATTCAAGGCTGTCTTGATAGCCCCTTCCTTTCTTTACAAAATGGAGGAAGAGCCAGACGTAGAAAAACCGGTACCAGTCAGTGATTTCGAAATGGCCACACGGCTTTCATATTTTCTTTGGTCCAGTATGCCGGATCAGGAGCTCTTTCAACTGGCGGCAACTGGCAAGTTGCAGGAAGACGATGTGTTGGAAGAACAGGTTACCAGGATGCTTGAGGATCCGAAGGCTCTTCGGTTTGCAGAATCGTTTGTCACCCAATGGCTGGGAATCACCAAGCTAAAGGATCCAAATGCTCCCTTGGGAGATTTGGCTAAGTTTCCCCTGTTTACAGAAGCCATCAAAGATGCCATGTATCGGGAGACGACAGCCTATTTCTACCACATCCTAACAGATGGCGGAAATTTCCTGGACCTCATCAAGAGTGATTATACCTTTTTGAATGAAGAATTGGCGGAGTTTTATGGGGTAAAAGGTGTAAAGGGTAAAGAATTTCAGCAAGTAAATGTGACGGACGGCATCCGTGGCGGATTGTTGGGAATGGGAAGTGTCTTGGCAGTGACCTCCTTACCCACGCGTACCAGTCCCGTACTTCGTGGCAAGTGGGTAATGGAAGAAATTTTGGGGATCTCACCACCTCCACCACCTCCGGATGTAAGTGAGCTCTCCGAAGATGAAGGTTTGCATAAGGACCTTGGATTAAGGGCCTTGTTGGAACGCCATCGGGCTGATCCAGCCTGTCAATCCTGCCATGTAAAGATGGATCCGTTGGGTATCGGCTTGGAAAATTTTGATGCTGTCGGAAGATGGAGAGATTCTTATGGCAATACGCCCATTGATGCCTCGGGAGTCCTTTCTACCGGAGAAACCTTTCAAGGCCCTGCCGATCTCAAAAATCTGCTAATGGAAGAGAAAGAAAAATTTGCGAGAAACCTCACCATCAAGTTCTTGTCTTATTCGGTAGGGAGAGGGGTGTTATTTACAGATGAAACAGCAGTTAGGGAGCTTTCCGAAAATTTGCTCACTACTAACTTTCGACCAAATCGGTTTATTGCGGAATTGGTCAAAAGTTATCCTTTCCGAATGAAAATAAAGGATTTCCAAAAAAGATCCACAGAAATATAAAATGAACTGGCAGTACTATTTATGTTTGATAAAACAGAAAACATCATTATCTTGCTTGTATTGACAAGATAATACCAAATAAATAACTGAAATGATTAAAAAGTGGCAAATCTCCAGGCGTAAAATGCTCAAAGGTATGGGTGCGGCTATTGCGCTACCATTTTTGGAAGCAATGAGTCCGCTTACCCTTGCAGCACAGGGCAATCCGCAGTATCCCATTAGATCCGCATTTATTTTTATGCCAAATGGTGTGCATCCGGACCGATGGACACCTACAGCAATTGGAACCCACTTCGAACTTTCTCCCACCCTACAACCCCTTCGTAATATAAAGGACGACATTTTGGTACTGGGGCAGTTGATGAACAAAAACTCTATTTTTCAGGGGGCTGATGGACATTATGCGAAAGACGCCAATTTATTTACGTCCATGCCCATCACCAAAACTGCTGGGGACAACATTAATGCCGGTGGCATATCCATCGATCAGATAATTGCGAATCATTATAAAAATGAAACTCTTTTCCCGTCTTTGGAATATGGATTGGACAGAATAGCCACCGGAGTGGATATCAATGTAGGTTTTACCAGGTTGTATGCCAGCAGTATTTCTTGGAAAAATGCAACCACTCCCCTGTCTAAGGAGATCGATCCGCGATTGGCTTTTGACAGGTTGTTCCGATCTTTCGTGACTGGAAATACCAAAACGGACAATCCGCACAAAAGCAGTATCTTGGATGCTGTCATGGAGGATGCCCGCTCGCTTAAAAATAACTTGGGTAGATCGGATCAGGATAAACTGGAAGAATATTTGGAATCCATTCGGTCTATCGAAAAAAGAATTTCTAACCAAGATAGTCTGAAAGATTTTGAAAGCAAGGTAACACCGGATATTCGAAAAGAACTTAATCGAGTTAATATCAGCATAGAGGAGTTTGTCGATGCCCATGCCGGAGTCAATATCACCGAAAAAACCCGCTTGATGTACGACGTCATGGCTTTAGCCCTCTGGAGTGATGCCTCCAGGGTAATTTCGTTTATGTATGGAAACTCGGTAAGCAACCGTAATTTCTCCTTTCTGGATGGGGTGGCCGGTGCGCATCATTCCTTTTCCCATCACATGAACAATGAAAGCAATCTTGAACAATATGACCGAATTACCAAGTGGCACTTGGAACAATATGCCTACTTTTGTGAAAAACTAAAATCCATCAAGGAAGGAGACCGTACGTTGCTGGACAATTCCCTCATCATGTTTGCTTCTGGTTTGAGAGACGGTAACCGACACTCGCCCAGGGATCTCCCCATAATTGTAGCTGGCAAGGGTGGTGGAAGAATCAAGACCGGACAAAACCTTATTTTTGAGGACAATACACCATTGGCAAACTTGTATGCTACCTGGCTTCAGACGGTTGGGGTTGACACCAATAAATTTGCGGACAGCACAAGGACGCTCCATGAGATTATGGTTTAGTTTTTCTCCAAAATGCCTTATTGACAATGGCTACTTATTATTCTTCACCTTTAGCAATCAAAGGCTGGTAATCCATGGCTAAACCGTTTGCACCGTTACAACTATCTTCAAATACCATTAATTCGGTAAGAAGATTGGGAGTTATTTTGTGCTTAATCTTGTCTGCTTTTTTTTTCAGTATTCCTTTTTTACCGGATACATTTGACAATGAGGCAGCTTTGCCTCTCTTGATAGGAAGGTTTCATCCTTTAGTGTTACACTTTCCCATTGTGCTCATCCTTCTTACTTCTCTTTTTTTAATTCTAGGGAATTTCAACGCCCTGTTCAGACATCACCTGGTCATCGGCAGCCTACTTATTCTTTCTTGTTTGACAAGCGCCATGGCCATTACCGCAGGTTATTTGTTGTTTTCCATAGATAATTACACTGGTAATCTGATAAGCAATCACCTATGGGGAGGTGTATGGACGGGCGTCGGAATAAGCTTAAGTACGGCGGTGTACCTTCTTTGGTTAGAAAAACAGGGTAAGTTCTTATCTTTTTCCTTTTATGCGTTGCTTGGGCTGACAGTTATTTTCTTGGGATATACCAGTCATTTGGGTGGTTCTCTTACGCATGGTCCAGAATTTGTTTTGGAGCCAATAAATGCCCTTTTCCCGCCAAAGGATCTTCCTGAAAAACCATTGGAAGAAATGCTCCTCTATGAAGATCTGATCACTACCATTTTGGATTCCAAATGCATCAATTGCCACAATGAAAACAAAACCAAAGGTGACCTCCTGATGACTAGCCACGACAATTTGCTGAAAGCAGGGGAAAGTGGTAAAAATGCAATCATTCCGGGAAATACTGCAGAAAGTGAACTTTTGGTAAGGGTTCATCTGCCTGCAACCCACGAAGACCACATGCCTCCCGACGGCAAACCTGGGCTTTCTGCCGAAGAAGTGAAGCTGTTGTCCTTTTGGATTGAAGGTGGAGCGGAAAAAAACATAAAAATTATTGACCTCCAGGATCATCCAGAAGTGGGTTCGGAAATCAATTTCCTCTTACCGAAAATCCGAAAAACCCAACAACGGATGATTGTAGAAAAAGAAAAGTTTGAACAAGTCCATCAAGAGCTGTTAAGCATTGCGGAGCCGCTGGGTATTGAAATCATGCCCGACAAGGAGTCTGAACAGCTGACTTTTGCACTACGCATGAAGTTCCCTCCCAAACCATTTTCTACAGAAGAACTGTTGAAATTGGAGCCCTATTTCTCCTATTTTTCCAGTGTGTCCCTTGCCGCTGCGGATATTACCGATGATGAACTGTTTTTCATCAGCAAAATGGAAAATTTACAGCATCTCTTTGTTCAAAAGACCGGCATAACGGGAACAGGACTTCCCTATCTCCACTCTCTACCCCAATTGGAAACGCTAAACGTATCCTTCACTCCTATGTTAGATGGCAACGCACTTCATTTATTGGAATTCCCAGCGTTGAAAAAAATTTATTTTTTTGGCACTCCCGTAAAAAAAGAAGTGATTGCTGCACTTCAGGCCTATAGACCTGATTTGGATTTTATCCTGGAAGAAGGCCCTTTATTTTAAAAATAGCCCTTTCCTACTATTCTAAAGTATAAATTGCGGTAAATTTAAAATTACTTAATCTAATAACCTATCTATGAAACGAAAAAATTGGTTTTGCTTCCTGCCGAAGCTTTTAGTGTACATTTTTGTAATTGTGCTTTTTTCCCAGTGCCAGCGTTCTGCTGAGACCAGCGAAACACCATCACAAACTTCCCAAGTTAGTCCTTTAGAAACCTACATAAAAGAAGTAGACCCGGCAACGTCCTATGAGTTGGTTCACGAATCTAAAGGAGACGGATACAGCTATTATGTAATCCGTTCTGTTTCCCAGAATTGGCTTACAACCAATGAAGTGACAGAAACCACTTGGTGGCATTGGGTGTCTTTTGTCATCCCGGACACGTTGGATCATGATGTTTCGTTTTTGATGATTTCCGGGGGAAGTGCCAACACCAAATTGCCTGAAAGCCCCGATAAAATGCTAGTTGAAGCGGCTTTAAGTACCAATTCTACTGCCATAAAAGTTCATAATATACCATTTCAGCCAGTGACTTTTGTTGGAGATACGGCGGAAAACAGGGTAGAAGACGGTTTGATCGCCTACGGATGGCGTGAATTTATGGAACGCGGGGCCAAGGATGAAGATGCTGTTTGGCTGGCTAGACTACCCATGACCAAGGCTGTAATAACCTCCATGGATGCCGTCACCGATTATACCAACACGAAACTGGGGATGAATTTAGGCAAATACGTGGTAGCAGGAGGTTCCAAAAGAGGTTGGACTACATGGACTACTGCCGCCATGGATGATCGGGTGGTGGCCATGGCACCCATTGTTATCGATGTATTGAATGTAGTTCCCTCTTTTCAGCATCACTGGAGAAGCTATGGTTTCTGGGCACCGGCGGTAAAAGATTACGAGCTAGAAGGAATCATGGATTGGATGGGTACCAAAGAATACAACCGGCTGTTGGAAATCACTGACCCCCATTCCTTTTTGGATGCTTTTACCGATATTCCCAAATTGTTGATTAACGGTTCTGGAGACCAGTTCTTTTTGCCCGATAGCTGGCAGTTTTATTGGCATGAGCTCAAAGGTGAAAAACATCTCGCTTATATTCCCAATGCCGGCCATTCTCTTGACAACTCAGATGCCATGCAGATCCTTTTGGGGTTTTATAAACGAATTTTAACGGATCAGCCCAGGCCTGAATATACCTGGGAAGTTTCAGACTCCCAGATAAAGGTATCCGTTGATCCAGAAAACCCTCCCGTAGAGGTAAAACTTTGGGAAGCGACCAATACAGAAGCCCGAGATTTTAGAATTGATGTATTTGGACCAGGCTGGAAAGACACTGTGCTACCTACAGCTGAAAATGGTGTCTATGAGATACCCATCAGTGTTCCGGAGAAAGGCTGGAAGGGTCAATTCGTGGAACTTACCTATGCTGGAAATGCCCCGATAAAGGTAACTTCGGGAATAAAAGTGCTACCTGAAACATACCCTTTTGAACCTTTTGTTCCTAAGATCCAGAGAGGGACCAAAACGGAATAGGCCTCTTGGAAAAATAGAAACAGCCAAATAAACCTAAGAAAACGTGTATAGGTAAGTAAGGCTGTTTCTTCTATGAGGGATTTAATCTGGACCCATCATTATCAATTTAGAAAAGAAATTCTGGTAGTAAATTGATTTCAAAAGGGTATTTTTGATCCTTTCACTTCTCCAACCTTACCCGGCAGAAAATAAATGTTGATTTATCCATGTTACTTCTTATCTATCCTGGTTTTCCTGTTGGATGGTGCAGCTAAACCTGTACCATCCCATGGTGAGGTTGCCGTAAAAACCCAACTTGTCTTAGGGATTGTTGATTTATTCAACCAACTTCCGACAGACCCATTGGTGGTCCCATTACAAACGGATATTCCCTTTGATGAAGAAGGCGGACATATACAGGGAATTCAACTTTTCCGTGAAAAGGGAGGTTTTACCGCATACCTTGCCGGCTCCTCAAACGATGCGGCTTACCTGGCACAGGCAAGGTTGGGGAAAGAAGCCCAAGTGCAGACTATTGACACGTTGATGCTTTCTCCCTACAGACACGCTGGGGGTTTTCAGATTTACGGTCAGTTTTTAGCGGTTGGCATTGAAGACAATAACCTAAGAACTACTTCCCAGGTATTGATTTACGATGCGGGAAATGATAAAAACTGGAAGAAACCAATTTATACGTTGGAACGCAACGGTCCCCATGAACGATCCACGGCAGGGGCAGTAGGCATCACCCGGTATAAAGACGAAATCATCGTAGTTGTGGCGGACTGGAATGCCAGAAACCTGGATTTCTATCGTTGCTCCACTTATTCCTTTGAACGAAAAGAAGGCCATTTTTCGCAGATTGGGAGTTTGGAAATCGCCTCCTTGCAGAAAAAAACATGGTCTGATTCCCTTTGGCACTCGTATCAAAACATCAACTTGATTGCGGATGAATCGGGACTATATGCTATGGCTTTTGGCAGAGATGTACATGAAAATCATGTCGCAGATCTATTTACCATCACCATGGATACTTCTGCTGAGGACCATTTTATTTCCCCGGTAGTAACGAACAGCCTAAACATTTCCGGATTTAAGGCTGCAATCCACCAGTTTTTTCCACGCAAAATTTCCCTCAAAAAAATCTCATCCCGGCTTTTCAACTGTCGCAAGGGAGCAGATTTTAGGGCCGGGGCAGGGATTTATCATTCCGGATCAAGCCTTATTCTGGCAGCGGCTCCCAATCACATGGATAATGAAAGCAGCGTCAACTTGTTTGTATATCCTCCAGATTTGTTGATTTCTGCCTCATCAGACAGCTACCGCATAGATGACTAGCCTTTTAAAGGTATTCTTCCAAAAACGCATCTATATAATGCTGGCAATATTCATTCACCTTTACAGCTAGATCCATGGTGTGTGGCCAGCCTTTCAGTCGGTGATAGCTATGTGGAACCCCCGCTTCCTCTAGCCAAACAGCCAAAGAATCGGATTGAGAAACGGGTACCACCGAGTCTATTGTACCATGGAAGATCAAAGTCGGTGGAGCAGCAGCGGTGATGTAAAACCTGGGAGATGCCTTCTGATAAAGGTCAGGTTTTTCCTCATAGCGAGATCCAATGAATGAAATGGGCTCATTCCTATCCTTGGCTTCATCGGTTGTCAAATCCGTGGGGCCATACAGGTTGACGATGGCCTTGACAGAACTGTCTTCCTCAAAGGGACAATCTTGCTCAAACATCGGATCATCGCCGCCATATCCGACCATCATGGACAGGTGGCCACCAGCCGATCCGCCAATCAGTACAATGCGCTTGGGGTCAATGCCGTATATATCGGCATGTGCCTTTACCCATTTTACCGCACAGTTGACATCCTGCACCGCCGCCGGGAATTTAGCTACCCGGGACAAACGATACGAAATGGTAATTGCGACATATCCCTTTCTGGCGTAATCGATCAGGTATGGGAGATAATCAGACCGCTTGCCACCTTTCCATGCGCCACCGTGGATGAAAATCATAGCAGGTTTGGGATACCTACCCATCTCCTTTTTTTGATACATATCAAGAGCTAGAGAAACTGTATCCACGGTCTTGTAGGTGATATTTTCAACAGCTTCTAAGTCGTCGGGGACAACCGGATTCCTATCAATCAACTTCAAAGTACCCAGCCCATAAGCTATTTTCATTGTAGTTTCATTCCAATAACCCGACGGTGGCTGCATCTTACCCTCTTGGGTAGAAGAATTGACACAGCCCATCAATAAAATGAAAGAAGCAAAAATCAAATGACTATTTAATGGGATTTTCATGTCGTTTCTATTCAAGAGCCCTATAGGATCAAGGTATATCTATTCGTATAATATTTTGTTGTGGATCCATCTTCCTTCCAGAATCCCACTACCTTATTGGCAAGATTGAAAAATCAGGTTATTCATTCTCCTATATTTTCTTTTGGACACCCTCTTTTTGGTTCAGAAAATCCAAAACCCATCCATACGCACGGGAAGGGGTGTATAAGAATTGAACGATCATGGGAATATGTTTTTTCCTTTTTTGAAAATAATAGAGCGGTTGAGGGTCAAACTGTTTATAAGCTTCCCTAAACCGTTCTACCCCGATAGGTATGCTCGGTTCAGTTCTGCCTCCTACCATGATCATCATGGGAGGCATTCCCGCATGCAAGTGGTAAATGGGTGAGGTGTCTTTCCAGACCTGCGGGTCATCCGTAAATGCCCTTCGATGCGAGGTCCCGGGAGCATTGTTAGCCTGCTCCAAATAGCTGTACATATCCAACCCTGCGGGATCTATCAATATCGCTCCCGCTATGGGATTAGCCATTCCCAGGGTATCGAAATACTCATCCCTTACCGCTATCAGTGCTGACAAATGTCCACCAGCGGAGTGTCCCGACACATATATTTGGTTAGGATCACCGCCATAGGCAGCAATGTTTTCCTGAACCCACTGAACGCCTTTTGCGGAGGCTTTTGCCATCGCATGTACCTTGTATTCTGGCGCAAGGGGATAGTCCATGATGACCATCACTACCTTTCGGCGGGCAAATCTATTGCCCACTCGGGTATAAAGTTCTTTTTTCCCAGATCTCCAGCTCCCTCCATGAATGAAGAGCATGACCGGATAGGTATATTTTTTGTTTCTGGGAGCAAAGACATTAAGTTGCTTTTTCGGCAGTTCACCTAAAAAGCCCTCTTCCATGTAGGTAATATCCATTGCCCTGGAAACCCTATTGAGGGAACACGAAGAAAAAGATATCAAAACAAGTAGAATCCAAGCGTTAAACAAAAAGATTTTCATAGGGGTTGATTTTTGATTTAATGATGCTTCATATCCTAATTACCTATCTTTGCGCCATTAGGCTACTGGTAATATTGAAATGCTTTCCAAGGAAATAAATTCTGGTTACTTTTACTAAAAATCAGGAATTTATTAAATATCAACCTTAATTTTGAGCTATCCAAGGTTGGTTTTAAAAACTTCCTTCCATGCACAAGAAAGAGATAAATGATCAAATTTTTGGACCTTCAGAAAGTCAACCAGCAGTATGCGGCTGAATTGAAAATTGCCGCCGCAGCAGTCATTGATTCAGGATGGTATCTCAGGGGAGAACATACCAAAAAATTTGAAAGTGAATTGGCCCACTATCAACAAGCCAGCCAGGTAATTGGTGTGGGAAATGGATTGGACGCACTCCGGCTGATTTTCAGAGGATACATGGCCTTGGGAATCATGCAAGAAGGGGATGAAATCATCGTGCCTGCGCATACATTTATTGCGAGTATTCTCTCCATCACAGAAAACCGGTTAAAACCTGTTTTTGTGGATATTGACCCCAAAACGTGGAACCTGGATCTTTCCCTTATTGAGGAGCAAATTACTACTAGGACTAAGGGGATTTTGGTGGTTCACCTTTATGGAAGAATATGTTGGGACGCTAATTTGACTATACTTGCAAAAAAACATAACCTCAAGATGTTAGAAGACAATGCCCAGGCAATTGGTGCGGAGTGGGAAGGAGTAAAAAGCGGCTCCTTGGGCGATGCCGCTGGTTTTAGTTTTTATCCCGGAAAAATTCTGGGTGCTTTGGGAGATGCAGGGGCCGTGGTTACGGATGACGCCTTACTGGCCAGCACAATCAGGGAGTTGGCCAATTATGGCAGCAATGAAAAGTATACCTATAACTTGCAGGGGATAAATAGCAGAATGGATGACATCCAAGCTGCATTTTTATCCGTTAAGCTTAAGCATCTGGATCAGGAAATTAACGTCCGGCGAAGGATTGCCAGTTATTATTTGTCCCATTTATCCAATCCGGAAATTGTTCTTCCAGATGTCCCAGAGCCTTTGGGAAATCAATCGCATGTTTGGCATATATTCTGTGTATCATGTGGAATGCGGGATCTTTTACAGAATTACCTCGCCTCCAACCAAATTCAAACTATCCTTCACTACCCCAAGCCGCCTTATTTACAAAAAGCTTATGAAATGCACAATCATTTACAATTTCCCCAGACCGAAAAAACGAGCAGGGAAAATATAAGCCTTCCTATTAGTGGTGTTCTGACTGAGATGGAAATAAAAACCGTGGTAGAGGTTGTGAATGGATTCAAACCATGATAATTTTTCAATTTGATTGCTTATGTTGAGAAGAATTGTTGATTTTTCGGTAAGTCTGTTTTTATTGGCTGCTTCATTCCCGATATGGCTAGGCGTTGCTTTTCTTACGCTGGGTTTTCATGGATCTCCTGTATTATTCGCTCAAGTAAGGCCCGGCAGAATGGGGAAGCCCTTTAAAATGTTGAAGTTCCGAAGTATGACCAATAAAAAAAGACCTGACGGAAGTTTACTTTCTGATGGGGATCGGATCACCGCATTCGGCAGTTGGCTTAGGTCTACCAGTTTGGACGAAATCCCCGGTCTACTGAATGTATTGAAAGGAGATATGTCTTTAATCGGACCAAGACCTCTCTTGGTGGAATACAATAACCTCTACAACGATTTTCAACGTAAACGTCTTTTGGTAAAACCGGGAATTACCGGTTGGGCACAGGTTAATGGTCGAAATGCGATCTTATGGGATCGGCGATTCGAACTTGACGTATGGTACGTTGAAAACCGCTCTTTTTGGTTGGATGTGAAAATACTTATCAAAACGGTATATAAAGTATTTAAAAAAGAAGGAATTAGGCATAAAGGGAATGTGGCCATGCCTATCTGGAAAGGCAATAAGGAATAAATAAGCTTTTTCAATTTCTTAATGGAATAAATTAAGGCCATCGATTCGGTACGGTATGTTTGGACAATATCCGCCTGGCCTCCTCCAGAACCGCTGGTAGCTTTTGTGCCTCCCAGATTTTAGCTCTTGCAAATTTAGCTGCTTTTTCCAGGTCTATGATTGGGTAAGGATAATCCACACTCAAATTAAAGCCTATCTCAGCAGCTTCCAGACCCGTAACCAGCCAAGGTTCGTGAATATATGGTAGCGGAATCTTTGCCAGTTCGGGCACCCATTTCTTAATAAACACCCCATCCGGATCATGGTCTTTTGATTGCTTGATGGGATTATAGATACGGATAGTATTGATCCCAGTCACACCTGCCTGCATCTGCAATTGGGGATAATGAATTCCAGGCTCAAAGTCCAAAAACATCCGCGCCAAATGAGCTGCTCCACGCTGCCAATCCATCCACAAATGATGGGTAAGGAAAGAAACCAGCATGGCCCTCATCCGAAAATTCAGGTATCCAGTTGATATCAGACACCGCATGCAGGCATCCACTAAAGGCACTCCTGTGTGGCCAGTTTCCCAAGCTTGATAGAAGTCTTCGTCCCAATTTTTTGTCAATGAATTGAACCCCCTATTAATCGATTCAAACTCCATTCGGGATTCCATTTCAAATTTTTGGATAAAATGACAATGCCATCTTAACCGGGATTGGAAATTGGTGATATTTCTTACTTTTCCTCCCAATGTTTTATGCCTTTCTGCCTCTTGGAATACCTGCCTCATGGAGATGCATCCCCAAGCTAAATAAGGCGACAGCCTACTACAACTTTTCCTGCTTAATTCAGGTTTGCTGATATGCTGGTTGTAGTTAACCACCCTGACTTGTAAAAATGTATTCAAATACCTACGGGCAAGGCTTTCTCCTCCTTTTTGCCTTCCCTGATGCGAGTCGGTCCAAGATATTGGAATTTCTCTGGAATTCCCTTCAGAAAGAAAGCTTTTCGATAAGGTTAAAATCACTCCTTTTTTTAAATGAACCTCGGCTTGAGGCGCTTTCATTAAGGAATGCCAATCGGTACTCCAATTTATCCTGTCCGTCCTTCCTCTTTCTACACCCTGCTGCCTGTATTCCTCCCACTGAACGCCATTTTCATGAAAAAAAACCACAACTGCCTTATCCCGTTCAAAGGTAATATTAATGCCTGTTTCTATATGTGAAAACACATGCGTAATGCAATACTTACTAATTAAACGCTCAAAGAACGGAATTACTTCCTGATAAATGATATGGATACCTCCGTCAAACCCCTCCAACTGCTTATTCATGTCCTGAAGGCTTTGATATACAAACTGCCAATGCCGCTCGTCACTTTGGGGCGCATCGACTAGTGACGGCTCAAAAAAATACACTAAAATTACCCGCTTACCCGATTCCAAACCTGCCTTAAGTGGGGCATGGTCGGATAGCCTCAAGTCACGTTTTAACCAAACTACAACAACTTGTTCCATCTTGGTATAAACCTTTTGACGGGAGTGTAGGTTTTAAAAGAATGGAAAAAGATACTTTATTGGATTCGTCAGACATAGACCGGATAATAGAAATGGCCTGGGAGGATAGGACACCATTTGACGCAATTACGCATCAGTTTATGCTTTCAGAAAAAGAAGTGATTGACCTTATGCGAAAAGAAATGACGCTTAGTTCCTTTAAAATGTGGCGAAAAAGGGTTCAGGGACGAAGTACCAAGCATTCATCTTTGTCCCAACTCCCACTTCAAAGATTTAAATGCTCCAGGCAACGAAATATCACTGGAAATAAAATCAGCAAGAGAAATTGAGATTGCTAGTGCTCCTTCACGAAGTAAAGTTGATTTGGATCAAGGACTAAAGAGATAGAAAAATATAACGTTTTTTAAAAGGAAACATAGGTAGATAACGAAAAGCTTGTATTACAAATACAAGATAGTTTGTATTATAAATACAAGCTTTCGATATTTGACTAATAATCAAACATGTCATGCTTTCAAAAATCGACCTGTGAAGAATAACACAAGATCAATCCCAATATCTATCTAAGAAGATGATAGTAAAAAGGAAATTATCTGTTCCTTTGGGATCCAGCAGAATTATCATTGTTTCCGGGGTCAGAAGATGTGGTAAAAGCGTTTTGATCCGCCAGTTATTTATGGAATCCAATAATGCACTTTATATTAATTTTGAAGATCCCAGGTTGGTAGGTTTTGAATTGGAAGATTTTACGAGATTGGAAGTACTCATGGTGGAAAAAGGGAAATCCATCCTATTGTTAGATGAAGTTCAGATAATACCAAACTGGGAAATTTATGCCCGGATGGCCAACGAAAAAGGTACAGCATTGTTTATTACAGGATCAAATGCCAGTATGTTAAGCAGGGAATTAGGCACAAAACTAACAGGACGATACAGCCAATTTGAGTTATTCCCATTTAGTTACCTTGAATTTTTGGAATTTCTGAATCTTGACCAAAATCTAGAAAGTTTCGATGGGTACTTTGAATTGGGCGGATTCCCGGAATATGTAGCGGAAAAGGTCGGTGATTATCTTGGGACTTTATTGAGGGATATCCTTACCAGAGACATAGCTGTTAGAAAAAATATCAATAATGAACAACAGCTTATACGACTGGCAGTTTTTTTGATGAGCAATGTTGGCAAAGAATTGAGCTATAATAAACTATCAAATTTGCTGGAGTTTAAATCAGTCCGAACCGTTATCGACTATTGTGATTTCATGCAAGAAAGCTATTTGATGGAATTTATTCCCCTGTATTCCACATCCATCAAAAAGCAAATAGCAAATCCCAAAAAAGTTTACAGCATTGATCCAGCATTTGCTAAGGGGAATTCCTTATCCTTTGGTCAAGATTTGTGCAGAAGACTGGAAAATTTCGTCTATTTACAGTTACGAAGAAGATACAAGAACATATATTACTACAAGAACCAACAGTCAGAATGTGACTTTCTGGTGAAAGATAGAGAAGCTGTACGCTTAGCTGTCCAGGTATGTTGGGAAGTGAATTCAGAAAATATCGATCGTGAAATAAGGGGTATTAAAGCAGCTTTGGAAGAAACCGAAGCATTAGAAGGTGTAATAATTACCTATGACCAAGAGGATCGTATAAACGGGATAGCGTTGATCCCTGCATGGAAGTGGCTTGGTGAATTCTAAAAGAATTGAATACTGGTCAAACCTTTGGCTCCTGCTGACTAAGGCAATGAAAAGAACCCAAACCCCAGATGATGTCCAGGGAGTCTACCCCCACCACGTCTCTTTCCGGGAAACATGCTGCAATTATCTGTAAGGCTTTTTCGTCATTTTTATCCCGAAATGTGGGCACCACTACGGCAGCGTTGGCAATATAAAAATTGGCATAGCTCGCAGGAAGTCTGGTGTTTTCATAAATGACAGGTGCCGGCATAGGCAATTCGACCACATTGATCTGCTTGCCGTCTAGCAATCGAAAGCTTTCCAACAACTCTAGATTATCTTTTAAAGGCTGGTAGTTTTCATCTTTTTTGTTTGATTCGATTGCTGATACCACTGTATCTGCGGAAACAAATCTGGTGATGTCATCAATATGGCCATCAGTATCATCTCCAATAATTCCTTCCCCCAGCCATAGAATTTGCTCTACTCCGTAATAATCCCTGAGATAGGATTCTAATACCACCTGATTGAGGTGAGGATTTCTATTTGGATTTAGCAGGCAGGCTGTAGAAGTAAGCAGGGTTCCATTTCCATTAAAATCAACCGAGCCCCCTTCCATTACGATTCCAGGGTGGAAACAGGGTATACGCAAGTGATCGGCAACTTTACCCGGTATCATGTTATCCAAATCGAAGGGTGGGTACTTGTCTCCCCATGCATTGTATTTCCAATTTACGACCACCTTCTTTTCATCGGCATCAGGATTAATCAAGAAAGCAGGTCCATGATCCCTGCACCATGCATCATTGGTGGGAAAAAAATGGAACCGGATATTCCCCATCACTGCGCCTGCCTTGGACAATTCTTCCAACCCAAAATTCATCATGACCTCATCGGTCAGCATGATATTCACCTTTTCACCACGGGAGATGTAGGCTACAAATTGGGCATAAGGGGGATAAATTCGTTCGATTTTGCCCGGCCACGACGCTTCCTTATGTGGCCAACTAAGCCATGTAGCATCGTGATCGGCAAATTCAGCAGGGAAATAATAACCCAAATCAGAAGGCATAATCCCTTTTGTGTCCGTAAGCCCGGATACCTTATTCCTCATCCAGATACCTGTTTAACAGCGGCGCATACGAATCAATTCTCCTGTCGCGGAGAAAAGGCCAATGGGTCCTGTACCGATCCGATCCTTCCAAGGATATCTCTACTACCTGTAGTATTTCTTCGTCATGCGGTGCTTGGTAGATCACCTTACCAAACGCATTGGTAACAAACGAACCACCCCAGAATTTCATGTTTGACTCGCTGCCTACTCTATTTACAGAAACTACGGGTACACCGTTGGCCACAGCATGGGAGCGTTGAATGGTTTGCCAGGCCTGATATTGTTCATCATTGGTATCAATATCCTGATCCTTATGCCAACCGATAGCTGTCGGATAAAATAAAATTTCCGCACCTTTCAAGGTAGTAATCCTAGCTGCTTCCGGATACCATTGATCCCAACAAATAAGGATACCTAGATTCCCAAAACGGGTCTTAAACACTTTGTAACCCAGATCACCCGGGGTAAAATAAAACTTCTCGTAATAACCGGGATCATCCGGAATATGCATCTTTCTGTATTTACCCAAGTACTGCCCATCGGCATCCAAAACAGCGGTGGTATTGTGATAGAGTCCTTCGGCACGTTTTTCGAAAAGCGAGGCAATAATCACGACTCCCAATTCTTCGGCCAATCCTCCCAAGGTCTCCGTAGATGGTCCGGGAATGGACTCGGCCAACTTAAAGTTTTCGTAATCTTCCACATCACAAAAATACAGGGAACGAAACAATTCCTGCAGGCAGATAATTTGCGCACCCGCCTGAGCCAAATTTCGGATTCCTTGCGACGTTTTTTCCATATTTGCCTGGGGGTCCTTGTCACAGGCCACTTGCAAAACGCCAACATTAACTACTTTTCTTTTCAAAATGAACTTAGTTTTTGATTACTTAATATTCACGATTTGAACCTACTACTCTTTTGCTAATTTCTCGCTTGGTTTGGAGATAAGCACTTTCTGTTTATTAATTACGGGATTGGCGTACATGGATAGGAAATTTTGCACCGCAATGGGATTATCCATATCCACTCCCTGCCTAAGCCGATTTTCAAACTGCTCTTTTTCAGCAGTAGTATAATGTTCCCGGTGTTCTGATGAACCATACAACATATCTAAGGCAATATAATTGGTTGGCCACAATTGATAATTGGAAATAATAACCTTGTCTATTTCATCAGAAAGAAGGCTCATTTGTCGGTTTAAGTTCGGTTCACCGCCAAAGATATCATTTATTTCACTGTCCAACACATCTCCCAAAGCGATATGAATCCTTTTCTTTTGACCCATAATTCCGCTGAGAAGTGTTCTGAAATCCTCATTCTTTTCCTTGACATAAATTTCCGCCCTTGACTTGGCCAACAGTTCGGGCATTTTCAAAACGTCTGTGGGATCATTTTCATATGAAATAGAAACAGGTACTATCTTTAAATGCCTGAAAAAGCCTGCCATTTTTTGCCCATCTTGACATGCTAAGGAAAGCATCTTGATGACTCCTTTTTGTGTACGGTCATTTCCATCTTTGGTTCGGCCTTCGCGCTGGGCTATCCATACCGATCGATTTTCGTAGAAGATCGAGTTCATGATATATTCCGAATTAAGTTTGGAGCTCTCGAACATGGGGCGTGAACTTAATCCCCTGAAAACGATAAAATTACGTGTTAGCCTGGCTAAATTTCTAAGAAAAGGCTTCTTGACCAAATTATCCCCAATGGCAGATGTCGTCATCTTACCGCCATGCTCGTATAACATGGCATTGAGCAGGGAAGTGTCAAGGATTATATCCCGGTGATTTGAAATATACAGGTAGGCCGTGTTTTTGTCAATTTTCTCAAAGCCTGAGGTAGTCAATCCCCCAGATGTTTTTTCCAAAACTTTTAAAACCGCCTGATAAATGAAGTTTATCTGAAAATCCCTTATGGAATGTGTTCTACGCAACTGATCTACCCATTTTTCTTCGGAAAATTCCGAGAAGGTGAACTGCATAATCGCTTTCATCATGGGATGATATATAATGTCCCGCAAAGCATCATTTACTTCACTGTCATAAAAAGGTCTAATCGAATCAAATTTGGACATAGAGGTTTACTTACGAAGGCGCAAATTACAAAAAATGATTAAGCTATCCTGTATTTCTTGCATAATAGCTAGACACAATTCACTAGAATACGCCCATATTTTTTTCATTTTAACTGCAATAGGCTACGCTGCAATAGAAAAATCTCACATCAAGATTGTCATGTCCAAATCGGTATCCAAATAATCGTCCCTTTCAACAATATATCAATAAATAGGAGACCTCCATCCGGAGGCCTCCTATTTATTGGTTAAAAATAATTATAATTTCTTAAGCACTAAATTTTTCCAAGAAATTTTGAGTCCTCCGCCGCTGTGGATTTGGAGTGCGATTTGGCCTTCTCCCTCTCCAATTTTTTCGTCAGAAAAATCAACCATCTCAACGCCATTCAACCAAGTAACCACACGATCACCCTGCACATTAACCTTGATGGTATTCCAATCGCCAAATTTCAAGTTTTTGTCCTTTTCAGGATCTGGCTTTATGAGCCAGCCTCTTCCGTAAGACTCATAGACCCCTCCCGTATCATCGCCGGGAGGAGCTACTTCCACCTGCCAACCAGATACTTTGGTTCCCTCGAAATTTGATCGGAAGAAAATCCCACTATTTCCGTCTCTATCCTGCTTAAATTCTCCAGTGAGTTCGAAATTTTTGTAGTTCTCCGTGGTTCCCAAGTATCCATATTCGGCATCCGGACCACTTTCGGAAACAAGAACTCCATCTTCAACATACCACTTTTCCGTGCCATACACCTCCCAGCCGGATAGGTCTTTACCGTTGAACAATTCTATTTCGTCAGAAGAAGCGCATCCCATCATGGTGGCAATGGCCATTCCTAAAATCACCTGTTTTTTTATCAAATTCATCGTTTTATGGTTTTTGTTTAAATAAGTTTCATGTTAATTGGATCCCAGCTTATAAATTTATCCTGGAAATAGCTGTCGTTGCACAGCAAAGCCGGTGCTGCTGCGCGAAAACCAAATATCGGATCCTCAACGACAGAACCACCTTCTCGAATGGCAGTAAAAAACTTACCAAAATGATCATAGTGTGCTCCTTTATATCCTTGTTCTACCTTATAGACCATTTCCTTCGGTGGTAAAATCCTTTTTCGATTTTCCGTAGCCAGGTTTAACTTTGCCTGCTGCTCCAGAAATGGGTCATCATTTGCACCTTCCAAATTCGACTTCACTACCACCTCATCCCATTTCACATCCATGGATCCCTTGCTTCCTACCACCTTCAGGTAAGTTGATCCACTTGTCCCGTCCACAAAATTACATCGCAAAGAGAGATTAAATCCAGGGTGTTGCTCACTGTCAGGATATTGAAACATCCCCAACAACACGTCGGGAACTTCCCTCCCATCATTCCAATACCTCAACCCACCCATTGCGGAAATCTTATCAGGCCCATAGGAGTCGGTAATAAAATGGAGGCTGGTAAAAAGGTGAACAAAAAGGTCACCTGACATTCCTGTACCATAATCCAGGTAATTTCTCCACCTAAAAAACCTCAACGGATCATATGGCCTGTTTTGCGTATTGGAAATATATCGCTTCCAATCCACATTTTGTTCTGACGCATTGGCAGGAATGGCGTATTGCCAAGCTCCTTCCGGAGAATGCCTGGCCCAAAATCCCTCCGCATAGTTTATATTTCCTATTGCTCCAGCCGCAAGCAGTTCTTTTGCTTTTTCATTTCCAAGGCTGGATATGCCTTGACTTCCAATAATGAAAACTTTACCTGATTTCTTCCAGGCATTGATCACCTCATGACCTTCCTTTACGGAGTGAACCATAGGCTTTTCACAATAAGCATGTTTCCCAGCATTCAAGGCATCAATACTGATTTGTTTATGCCAATGGTCTGGGGTGCCTATAATAACAGCATCTATATCTTTTCTCTTTAGGACTTCCTTGTAATCCATGGTCGTAAAGAGGTGATTACCCCACTTTTCCTTAGCAGAATCCAGCCTTCCCTGAAACAAATCACATACAGCTACTACTTCGACATTTTTATGCAGAAGAGCGGTATCAAGATCTTGCGAACCCATTATGCCCGCACCAATTAAGGCAATGCGGATTACATCATTGGTTTGAAACGCAGAATTCCGAGTAAGAATAGAAACCTGAGGCAAATCATCCGATGCGAATATGCCGGGGCTAACCGCTGAGGCAGCACTGGCCAAACCAAGTTTCTTTAAAAAGGAGCGTCTGTTATTTTCCATTTGTTGTGTCATATAATCCGATACAATGTAAGGATAATGCGTTTTATTCTGAAATTTTTTTACCGAGTAAAACCAACTTAGCCAATATTTTCATATTCTTGAAAGCAATATGGAAGATTAAAACAAAGGGCTTAGTGTAAAAAGAATTAAGAAAGGGTTTCTTAAATTTTCAAAAACTATAAATAACCCGACCCTATAAGTTAAAAAACATTTCGAAAGATAGAAAATGTTCGTTGTATGTACCTATTTTACCCTTAAATAACGAGGCAATATTATATAGTCACAAAAAAGCCCCGCAGGGATCTGCGGGGCGTGTGATGGGTAAGGCGGCGACCTACTCTCCCGGGTGTAACCCCAGTACCATCGGCGCGGCGGGGCTTAACTTCTCTGTTCGGGATGGGAAGAGGTGGAACCCCCGCGCTG
>JBBQXZ010000049.1:0-24556 GCA_038209145.1 Cytophagales bacterium
GGGCCGGAAGAGGGTGCGTGGGGAAATCCATTTCGGGAGGAATATTTTTCAAAAATTGCGGCTTTGGGGTTTGATCATGTTCGAATTCCCATCCGCTGGGATACTCCCGCACGAACCGGACAGTCATCCCCATATACGATAAATCCCTCCTTTTTGCAGCGCATTCAAGAAGTTGTGGATTTGGCTCTGAAAGAGGAATTGATGGTGATCATCAACATGCACCATCACGATGCGTTGTTTGAATCACCAAGTGAGGAAAAAGAAAAGTTTTTGGCGCAATGGAGTCAGATTGCTGCCTACTTTGAGACGTATCCCGAAACGCTCCTTTTTGAGGTGCTTAACGAGCCTCACGGAGCACTGAGTTCCGCTCTTTGGAATGTGTATTTTGCAGAAGCTTTGTCGACTATCAGGCAGACCAATCCTACCCGGGGGGTACTTATGGGTACGGCGGAGTTTGGGGGAGTCAGTGGTATTACCTCACTGGAGCCCCCAAATGATGCGAATATCATTGTTACTGTCCATTTTTACAGCCCTTTTACCTTCACCCATCAGGGTGCGGAGTGGGTGGGAGATCAGTCGGATGCCTGGCTGGGAACCCCCTGGTACGATTTGGAATATGAACGTGAGGCCTTGATGCAAGAATTGGATGCCGTAGTCAATTTCTCCGAACAGAGAAATATCCCGATTCATATGGGAGAATTTGGGGCATACAGCAAAGCGGATATGGGTTCACGCATACGTTGGACGAATTATTTGGCCAGGTATTTTGAAAGTTTAGGCTATAGTTGGGCTTACTGGGAGTGGAGCGCGGGCTTTGGTATCTATGATCCCGCAAATGACACTTATAGGGAACCGTTGATTAATGCCCTTTTGCATGACGCCCTTGGTGAACCCCAGAATGCCTATCCATCTACCTTGTATGAGAGTAGTTTTACAGGAACCAACAACGGTTGGAATTTAATCAATCAACAAGGAGCAGCTGGTAACTGGTCAATTGAGGCAAATGGCCTTCGTGTTCAAATAACCAAAGGAGGAACCGAAAACTGGCACTCCCAGCTCAGTAGGGTAGGCTTTGAACTAAGACGGGGGAAATTATATCGGGTATCATTTACCGCACGCACTCAACCTTCCACCTCCGTAACTCACTATATGGGTGAGAACTCATCTCCTTACCAGGCCTATTCTGGATACCAGGGTTTTCAGATTGGCGATATGGAGAAAGAATTTGCCTATGTGTTTCAGATGCAATCACCCAATGATGCCAACTCCCGAATGGTAATAGATTTGGGTCAACGGGAAACAAGTATTTGGTTTGGTTCCTTCAAACTGGAGGAATTGAATTTTTTAGTGTCTTCGATTCCAATTGAAGCTGCAGAACAGATCCGGGCATATCCCAATCCGGTGGAAAGCGAGTTATATTTACTGGGAGTTCAACCCGGAACAGTAGGAAAGTTATTGTCTCCGAGCGGCCAGGTTTTGCAGGAGGTGGATTTAGATCCGCAAAGGACCACTGTGAACATGGAAAGCTATCCTGCCGGCCTTTATTTCTTTCAACTGAATACCAATAAGTCGTCTCAAATTCTGCGGATTATAAAAAAGTAGGCTCAAAAAAAAATAGCGGGTCTATTCAGACTCGCTATTTTCGATTATGTTGATTTCTATGATATCTCCTGCTTCATTCAGGAAGTTGTACTCCGTCACTGGTAGCGAAGAGTCTTTGACCAATTTTACCCATTTGAAATATTTAAAAAACCACTTGACCCTTTTCGAAACAATGCCCTGCGTAAAGTAGGCGTGCAAATAAGGGTGTAAGCCAATTTTTAACTTTGGTTCGTTTTGGTGAACGGCGAGATGATCCAGGTCTTTTTCCAGTTTGTCAGCTACCATTATAGAAGCTTGTATTTTGCCGGTACCATTACAGGAAGGACAGGTTTCTTTGGTAATGATGTTCATTTCGGGTCTTACCCGCTGTCGGGTAATTTGCATTAACCCAAACTTCGTAAGGGGCAACACAGTGTTTTTAGACCTGTCAGTTTTCATTTCCTCCTTCATGGCTTCAAAGATTACCCGCTTGTTGTCGGCTTTTTTCATGTCGATAAAATCGATGACGATGATACCTCCCATGTCTCTAAGCCTCAGTTGCCGGGCAATTTCTTTTACCGCGACCAAATTGGTTTTTAGTGCGGTATTTTCCTGATCATTCTCCTGGTTGGATTTGTTCCCACTGTTGACATCCACCACATGGAGCGCCTCTGTGTGCTCTATGATGAGATAGCCACCTTGGGGCAGACTTATGGTCTGACCAAACAGGGTTTTAATTTGTTTTTCTATACCAAAACTTTCAAAGAGCTTTGCTTTTCCGTTGTAAAGCTTAACAATTTTTTCTTTCTCTGGGGCGATGGTCCGTATATACGTCCGCATCTGGTCAAAAATCACTTCATCCTCTACTGTGATTGCATCAAATGATTCGTTGAGTAGGTCTCTGATTAAAGAGGAAGCCATACTCATTTCTCCTATTACCTTATCTCTGGTTTTGGCCTTCAAAAGCTTTTTCATCCCTTCTTCCCAGGAATCCGCCAAGTTGCGTAGATCTTTGTCCAGCTCGGTGACGGATTGTCCTTCCGCCACGGTCCGGATGATAACACCGAAATTGGCGGGTTTGATGGAGGTGATTAAACGGGAAAGCCTTTTTCTTTCCTCCGCACTTCTGATCTTTTTAGATACATTGACGGCATCTGAGAAAGGTACCAATACCAGAAATCTTCCGGCTAAGGAGAGCTCACAGGATAGTCGAGGGCCTTTTGTGGAAATGGGCTCTTTCACCACCTGAACCAATACTTGGTTACTTTTGGATAAAACTTGGGAAATCTTTCCCAACTTATCTATTTCAGGTGCTTTTTCAAACCCTTTAAGATTAAAACTGGCGAAATTGTTGTTTTTGATCAGCTTGATAAGTTTACTTAGGCTGTTGATGTTAGGCCCCAGATCCTGGTAATGCAGGAAGGCATCCTTCTCATAACCTACATCAATGAAGGCCGCGTTCAGCCCATTGACTATCTTTTTTACCGATCCCAAATAAATATCACCCACCTTGAATTTGTTGTCTTCCTCTTCAACGTGAAGCTCTACAAGGTTTTTGTTTCTTAAAAGGGCTATGCGACTACCGTTTTGAGAAGAATCTATTACTAATTCCGTGCTCAAATCGTGTCTCCTTTGTTTAAAATGTTAAAGAACTAATTTCATTTAAATTCAAAAAAGAAGAAGTGTCTTACTTCTTCTTGTGTCGGTTTTTTCTTAGTCTTTTTTTACGCTTATGCGTAGCGATCTTATGTCGTTTCCTTTTTTTACCACAAGGCATAGTTTAATTGATTTAAGGTTTAACAATATTTTAATTTACAATCTTTCCAAGTAATTTTCAATTCCAGTCTGGATCTGGGGGTCGGTTGTTAACGGTTTGACACGCTCAAACTGTGTTTTGGCCTTATTTTTTTGATTGGATTCAAAATAACTAACACCCAAATAAAATTGACCCTCAATATTTGAGGGGTAATGTAAGACCAGCTCTTCAAACCGCTCCACGGCTCGTTTGTACTGACCTGACTGCATGGATAAAACTCCCATGTTAAAGAGTGCGGATTCATTTTTGGGATCCTGTTCCAAAATCTCCCTAAGCATGGCAATTCCCTGCATGGGATTAGCCGAGGACACATAGGTCATTGCGACTTTAGATTTCAGATCCAACCGATCCGGCTTTTCTTCAAGCACTTTATTTAAATACAACCGCGTTTTTGAGGCTAGGTCCTGGGTTTTTTTCTCATCCATGGAAAACCCAAAAGCCTCATAGTAAGCGTTGCCGGCAATTTCCCACCTTCCTTCAGCGGGCAGATTATCTGCTGCCAGCCCATAGAAATATGCCGCACTGTCCAATTTCCCTTTTTCTGCATATATTGCAGCTGTGGAATCTGCAAATATAGCTAATTTTTCTTTATTTTCCTCCAAATTCATTTCACCTTTAAGCCTTTCTATCATAGATTGGGCTTCGGGACTTAGGGAAGATGCATGCTGATCGGCCAGATTAAATGAATTACCCAAATCATTGTCCTCCATCACTACCTCGTCAATATCGTTATCCACCACTATGGTAGGTAAGGTATAAAGTGCTGCGGTGAGTATTATGCCGATTGAAAGGAAAATGATCTGGGTTTTTTTCATAATTCAGTTAATATACCCCACTACTCCGTAGGTGCCAATTCCTTTACTTTCTTACTGTTCTTAATCTTGTCAATAAATGATTTTGAAGGCTTAAAAGCCGGGACATAATGTTCGTCAATAACGATTGCAGTGTTTTTGGAAATATTCCGCGCAATTTTTTTGGCTCTTTTCTTATTGATAAAGCTGCCAAAACCTCTGACATAGATATTTTCTCCTTCTGCCATGGAGTCCTTTACTACCTTGAAGAATGCCTCAACGGTCTGAGTAACGTCGTCCTTCTGAATACCGGTCTTCTCCGAAATCTTTGTTATTACCTCTGCTTTAGTCACTTTTTTTAAAATTTATGTGTGCTTTAATTTAGACTTAATTGCCTATTAACCAACTAATTTTGGGAGTGCAAATTTACGAGTTCCAATTCAATTAAAAAATATATTGGATAAAATTAGTTTGTTTTGTTTTTTAAATAGCGTTTCACTACAAAGTAAAAGTTTTGAATATCAACTACTTTACAAACCAACTTCTTCACTGGTACCCAAATAACTGCCGGGAATTGCCTTGGAGAAACACCAAAGATCCATATATCATTTGGTTGTCCGAAATTATCCTGCAGCAAACTCGGGTAGCGCAGGGCTTGCCTTATTTCTCGCTTTTTGCGGAAAAATTCCCAACTGTTCAGGATCTGGCCCTGGCTCAGGAAGAGGAGATCCTCCGATGCTGGCAAGGGTTGGGATACTACAGTCGGGCTCGAAATCTACATGCTTGCGCCAAATCCATTGTCCACGAATACGGAGGGCATTTTCCCACTACCTATCAAGGACTACTTTCCTTAAAAGGTGTGGGACCGTACACTGCAGCCGCTATTGCATCATTTGCTTTTGGACAAAAAGTAGCGGTTGTAGATGGCAACGTTTTCCGGGTATTGGGTAGATTTTTTGGTATAAGCGATGACATTGGAAGCAGCGGGGGAAGGAAGGTGTTTGAAAAACTGGCCAACCAACTTATTCCGGCAGGTAGCCCCGACACGTATAACCAGGCCATCATGGAGTTTGGTGCGCTGCAATGTGTTCCAAAAAATCCAGTTTGCAACACTTGCCCATTGCAGTCCAAGTGTTATGCCCATTCAACCGGCAAAATTGAAAAATTCCCCGTCAAAGCGGGCAAAACCAAAAGTAGGAAGCGGTTTTTTCAATACTTTTATTTGCAATGCGGTCGAGAAGTGGTAATAAACAAGCGGGCGGGGAACGATATTTGGTTGGGTCTGGTTGATTTCCCGCTTGAAGAGCATACAGAGGAGTTCCGTCAGCATCCGGATTCAAGTTCGGTGATCAAAGAGCTGCGGAGCTTGAATCCAAGGGTCAATTTCCCAGATCAAAAACCTTACAAACACATCCTCACCCACCAAATATTAATCGCTGAGTTTGTACACATAATTATAGACCCAGTCCATCGCGATGCACTGACCAACTGGGTAGAAAAAAAAGGATATCTCTTGGTTGGGGAGGATGAATTGGAAACATTTGGGAAACCAAAACTCATTGTGAATTATTTGAATGATCAAAAATAATTTCTTAAATTTAGAAGTAATTTTTTTGTTAACCCTTTAAACCAATCGAATAAAATGGCCGGAGTAAATAAAGTAATTTTAGTAGGGAACTTAGGTAAAGATCCCGAAGTGAAACATTTGGAAAGCGGAAGTGTTGTCGTCCATCTAACCCTTGCCACAACAGAGGTTTATAAGGACAAAAGTGGACAGCGGGTAGAAAATACCGAATGGCATGACCTCGAACTTTGGGACGGATACGCCAAGGTGGCAGAACAATACCTGAGAAAAGGTAGTCAGATCTATGTAGAAGGTAAAATAAAGACAGACACCTGGCAGGACGAACAGGGCAACAATAGAAAGAAAGTCAAGATTCGTGTCCTCAATTTTACCATGCTGAGCGCCCGCAACACTGGAGAAGGCGGTGGGATGAATGATTCAGGTGGCAATTATAAACAGCCTGAATCCAAGCCTGCGATGGCCAGTTCTTCCCCGCCTAGTATGGATGAGGATATGGATGATCTGCCATTTTAATTTTTCGAATCCACTTTGTTGGTGAAAAATTGAGACAGAAGTATTTGATTTCTAGGAATAAGGAAAAAAATACTTTTGTCTCAATTTCAATAAAAATTATTAATTTTGTAAAAATCTATGATTTAGTTAATGGACGACCCCTACCCGAGTTTGTTATCATTTATTGAGTTACAACCGCTTTCTACCAGTTATATTTTAATAAATGGGTTAGTCTTTGTTTTACTTTTGTTATTCTCAGCCTTGGTTTCAGGCTCGGAGGTTGCATTTTTTTCACTGGACCACCATGACTTAAATGAACTGGAGGAAGAAGAAAGCGAAACCTCCAAATTGGTTATTACCCTGATAGAAGCACCTCAGAAGTTATTGAGTACCATTTTGATATTGAATAATCTGATTAATATAAGCATTGTTACTCTATCCACTTTTTTCACCTGGACACTCTTTGGTGCCAACGCCACTGGTTTTCTCATTCTGGCTATTCAAACCGTCGGGGTCACCTTTGCCATCGTATTTGTCGGAGAAGTGGTTCCGAAGGTTTATGCCAATACTGCCCGGGTAGCTTTCTCTAAATCCATGGCAAAGCCACTGCATTTTTTTAATATCTTGTTAAGTCCCGTCTCAGCCTTTTTGATGACTCTGAGTAATATAATTGAAAAAAGAATTGAGCGAAAGGGATACTCCCTTTCTGTCAACGAACTTCATCAGGCACTCGAAATTACCGCTGACGAAACCAATATAGGCGAAAAGGACATCCTGAAAGGAATATTTAATTTCGGAACACTTACCGTCAAGCAGGTGATGCAATCCAGAATGGATATTACGGCGGTGGACTCCGAGATGGATTTTCATGAGTTGATGGATAAAATCAATAAGAGTGGTTATTCGAGGATCCCTGTATTTCAAGAAACCGTTGATAATATCCAAGGTATTCTTTATATAAAAGATCTTCTCAATCACATCGAAAAAGACGAGGACTTCGAATGGCAAAACCTTATCCGAAAAGGCTTTTTCGTTCCTGAAAACAAAAAAGTGGACTCACTTCTTAAGGATTTCAAAAAGAAACGCGTGCATATGGCTATAGTAGTTGACGAATATGGCGGCACTTCCGGGCTAATCACCCTAGAAGACTTGATTGAAGAGATTATTGGCGAGATCAACGATGAGTTTGACCACGATGAAGAGATCAATTATCAGAAAATCGATGAAAGTACCTATATTTTTGAGGGTAAAGTTTCCCTCAATGACTTCTGCAAAAAACTTGACTTAGACAGTCAGGTTTTTGACGAGGTAAAAGGAGACAGCGAATCCCTGGGTGGCTTGCTTTTAGAAATAAATTCCAACCTCCCTAAAAATGGGACCAAAATCAAGTATAAAAATTTCGATTTCCTGATTTTAGCCGTAGATACACGTAGAATTAAAAAGGTCAAAATCACGCTCGTACATTCTTCCGATCAGGAGAAACTTCCCTGATGGGTTGCCAACGCTTTTTTTGCTTCTGCCAACTTTGCAATTCTTAACGTTTAGATAATAAAAAGTGAAAAAGTTGATTTTTTCACTTATATTTAAACTAGGATTTATAACAGGCTATTTCTCTAAAAATGTTGAAAAAAAATCAAAATTGGTTTTTGTTTTGACTATTCATTTCAAAAAAACTGTATATTTTTGAAATGAGGTAAAATTAACCAATAAACCTTAATTCCAATAATCATAACTTTTTCCGTATTTCTCGGTTATTATTTCAATTTTATTATACCTTTAATGCCTAGATTTTAAAAAAATAAAAATTTATTGTGAATTAATCAACCAGTTAGGTAACACATTTATCAAAATATAATACATAATGAATCAAGGATTATATCGTTCGGAATTTGAACACGACTCCTGTGGAATAGGTGCCGTTGTTAACGTGAAGGGCATAAAAAGTCATGAAACGATAAGCGATGCATTGCTTATGCTCAGCAATATGGAGCATAGGGGTGGACGGGGTAGTGATCCCAAAACCGGAGACGGTGCCGGTATATTGATTCAAATGCCGCATCCATTTCTTGATGAGGTGACAAGACGGTTGGGATTTACTCTGCCCGAAGAAGGAAGTTATGGGGTGGGCATGGTTTTCTTTCCCCGCAATAAGCAACTTTACAAAAAAACGAAAGAGCAACTCAACAAGATCATTGCAGATCTTAATTTTGAGGTAATAGGGTATAGAGAGGTACCAACCGATGAGACAGTACCGGGATCAGGTGCGTTGGAAGTAATGCCCATTATTGAGCAGGTATTTGTAAAACACAACGAAAATCTGATTGGCCTACAACTGGAGAGAAAACTATACGTATTGCGCAACTTTGCTACCAGGGATATCAACTCCTCCATCCCGGGAGTAAACGATGCGTTCTATTTTGCCAGTTTGAGCAGCAAAACGCTAATTTATAAGGGTCAGTTGCGTACCGATCAGGTTTTGCCATTTTACAAAGACCTCCAAAATAACAAGCTGACATCTGCCATTGCGGTACTCCATTCCCGATTTTCTACCAATACTTTTCCCAACTGGAGACTCGCACAACCTTTCAGGTATCTTTCACACAACGGTGAAATTAACACCATTCGGGGTAACCTCAACAAAATGAGGTCCAAAGAAAACTTGATGAAGAGTTCACTGTTTTCGGACAAGGAATTACAGATGCTTATGCCAATCACGAATGCAAAGAATTCGGATTCAGCAAATTTGGACGCTATGGTAGAGCTTCTTGCCCTCAATGGAAGAAGTCTTCCCCATGTGATGATGATGCTCGTACCTGAGGCATGGCAGGATAACGAAACCATGGACAGGGAAAGAAAAGCATTCTACAAGTTCCATGCAGCCTTGGTAGAGCCTTGGGATGGGCCGGCAGCCTTGCTTTTTACTGACGGCAATTCTTTAGGGGCTACGTTGGATAGAAATGGACTGAGACCATTGCGCTACTTTATCACCTCGGACGACCGACTAATCTTATCTTCTGAAGCCGGTGCTTTGCCGATCCGAGAGTCAACCATCATTGAAAAAGGAAGGATAAGTCCAGGACGTATGATTTTGGCAGATTTGGACAAAGGGAAGGTTTCTTTTGATGAGGAGGTAAAACGGGAAGTCTGTGAAAATAAGCCCTATGAAGGCTGGATTAAAAAGCAACGGCTTAAGTTGCGGTTGATCCCATATCCAAAAACAATCTCATTCCCCTATTCGGTAGAAGAGATCAAGAAACGACAAACTATTTTTGGGTATTCCCTAGAAGATTTAAAGATTATTCTCGCCCCAATGGGTGATACCGGCTACGAAGCAGTCGGATCGATGGGTGCGGATACGCCTTTGGCCGTTTTGTCAAAGCAAAGTCAACACATCTCCAACTACTTCAAGCAGCTGTTTGCCCAGGTATCCAATCCACCTATTGACCCAATTCGGGAAAGGTTGGTGATGTCCTTGTTTACACGGATCGGTGAAAGCCACAACATCCTGGAAGAGAGTCCCAAGCATACCAAACAAATACATATTTCCCAGCCAGTACTCCTAAATGAGGATTTGGAAAAACTGAGGTATCTGGAGAATAAGGGGTATCATTCCCAAACGCTTTATACGCATTTCATTGCTGACCACAAGCCGGGCAGAATGTTGGAGGCACTGGATAAAATTTGTCAGGAGGCTGAAGAGGCTATTGGTCAAGGAAAAAATATCCTGATCATTTCCGATAGAAGCTGCCATTCTGGTACTGCTCCCATACCTTCCTTACTTGCCGTAGGTGCCGTCCACCACCACTTGGTGAATCAAAAAATCAGGACAAAGGCGGGTATTGTAGTCGAAGCAGGAGATATACGGGAAACGCACCACTTTGCGACTGTGATCGGATACGGTGCCAGTGCCATCAACCCTTATCTGGCCTTGGAAACCCTTCTCCATCTCAATGAAGAAGGAATGTTATCCAAGAAAATCCCCCAGAAAAAGCTGTTTGAAAATTATAAAACTGCTATCGGAAAAGGATTGCTCAAAGTGCTTTCCAAAATGGGTATCAGCACGCTCCAGTCTTATCAGGGTGCCCAAATTTTTGAGGCAATCGGCTTGGGTCCGGAAGTAATCCAAAGATGTTTCAAGGGAACCATCAGTAGAATCAGCGGAATATCCTTTGACGAACTGGCAGAAGAAGTTTTGCTCCGACATCATGCCGCTTATCATACCGAAAGCCCCATTCTTGAGGCTGGAGGCGTTTATCAGTGGAAGCGAAGGGGCGAAAAGCACCTCTTTAATCCTGAAACGATTCACCTACTCCAGAAGTCTACGCAGAACAATGACTTTCGGCTTTACAAAAAGTTTGCTGAAAAAATAAACAATCAGACGAAAGATGCCCTAACCTTGAGGGGATTGTTTGAATTTAAAAAAAGAATATCCGTCCCGCTGGATGAGGTAGAGCCATCTGAAAAGATCATGAAGCGCTTTGCGACAGGCGCCATGTCCTTTGGATCTATATCTCATGAAGCCCATTCGACGCTGGCTATCGCCATGAACAGCATTGGTGCCAAAAGCAACAGCGGCGAAGGTGGGGAAGATGAAGTCCGCTTCGAAAGGAAAGAAAATGGTGACTGGGAAAGATCTGCTATCAAACAGGTAGCCTCCGGCAGATTCGGCGTCACGAGCAACTACCTTACCAATGCCGAAGAACTGCAGATCAAAATGGCCCAAGGTGCCAAACCGGGCGAGGGTGGTCAGCTTCCGGGGCATAAAGTAGACGAGTGGATAGGCAGGGTAAGGTACTCCACACCCGGTGTTGGGTTGATTTCGCCACCGCCCCACCACGATATTTATTCCATTGAGGATTTGGCTCAGCTGATCTACGACCTGAAAAACGCCAATCGAAAGGCAAGAATCAATGTAAAGTTGGTTTCCCAAGCCGGAGTTGGAACTGTGGCGGCAGGTGTAGCTAAAGCCCAGTCTGACGTAATTCTGATCTCAGGGGCAGATGGTGGTACCGGGGCTTCTCCCCTTAGTTCTATCCGACATGCCGGATTACCTTGGGAACTTGGCCTCTCAGAGGCCCATCAGACTCTGGTAAAAAATAACCTCCGAAGTCGGGTAACTTTGCAAACCGACGGACAACTTCGAACAGGCAGGGACTTGGCGATAGCCACCTTGTTGGGTGCTGAGGAATGGGGTATTTCTACCGGCGCACTCGTTGTGGAAGGATGTATCATGATGCGCAAGTGTCACCTGAATACCTGCCCGGTCGGAGTGGCCACACAAAATCCGGAGCTTAGAAAGTTATTTACCGGAAAACCCGAGCATGTGGTCAATTACTTCCGCTTTCTTGCCGAGGATCTTCGCGAAATCATGGCCTCACTTGGCTTCCGTACCATTGATGAGATGGTCGGCCAAAGCGATGTCCTGAAAGCAACCGGATATCTTAACCATTGGAAATGGGATAAGTTGGACCTCAGTCCAATCTTCCATAAGGTGGAAGTACCCGACCACGTTGGTATCTACAAACAAATCGACCAAGATTTCCAACTGAAAAACGTCCTGGACAGAAGGTTGATCAAAGAAGCCATGCCAGCCTTGGAGCAGGCAAATCCGGTAACTGGCAAGTTTGACATAAAAAATGTAGACCGTACCGTTGGAGCCATGCTATCCAACGAGGTATCTAAAATATTTGGTAGCGTGGGGCTGCCTGAGAATACCATCCAATACAAATTCTCCGGCTCCGCGGGCCAGACCTTTGGTGGCTTTCTGGCCAAAGGCATTTCATTTGAATTGGAAGGTGAAGCAAACGATTACTTTGGAAAAGGCTTGTCTGGAGGTAAATTGATCATTTATCCAAACCGTAACTCCAACTTTAAAGCGGAAGAAAACATCATCATTGGCAATGTGGCCTTTTACGGTGCCACTTCCGGAAGTGCCTACATCAAAGGTAAAGCGGGAGAACGCTTTTGTGTCCGTAATTCAGGTGTAGATGCCGTGGTAGAGGGAATTGGGGATCATGGGTGCGAATACATGACCGGAGGAATGGTCATTATCCTTGGAGAAATCGGCAGAAATTTTGCGGCAGGTATGAGCGGCGGGTTGGCTTATATCTACAAAAAGAACCAGGATAATGTCAATCAGGAAATGGTGGATATTGACCCCTTGAACGAAGACGATTTTGCCTCAATAAAAAGGGCCCTTAAGGACCATTTGAACTTCACATCCAGCAATATCGCTGACAGAATGCTCAATGACTGGGATGAAGCCAGAGAAAGGTTTATCAAAGTTATTCCTAGGGACTATAAAGAGGTTTTGAGAAAAAAAGCATTAGAAAACATAAAAACTTTAGTATAAGATGACGGATAAAGAAGGCTTCTTAAAATATAACAGGGAACTACCCCAATCCAGAAATCCGGAAGAACGGGTTAACGACTACAAGGAAATATATCAACCACTGGATTCTCAAACACTCAATCACCAAGCTGCCAGGTGTATGGATTGTGGGATACCATTTTGTCATAATGGCTGTCCTTTGGGAAATGTCATTCCGGATTTCAATGATGCCGTTTACCAAAATGATTGGAAACTTGCTTTTCAAATTTTACGGGGAACAAACAATTTCCCGGAATTTACCGGAAGGATCTGCCCTGCTCCCTGTGAGACAAGCTGCGTCTTGGGAATTAACAATGATCCGGTAGCTATAGAGTTAATCGAAAAAAGCATTGCTGAAAAGGCCTATGAACTCGACTTGGCCAAGCCAAATATACCCGAGGAAAGGACTGGGAAGAAAGTAGCTGTCATCGGTTCAGGCCCCGCGGGATTGGCGGCGGCTGATCAGCTAAACCAAGCAGGTCATGAAGTAACCGTATTTGAAAAAGACAAGGAGGTTGGCGGACTACTCCGCTATGGCATCCCCGATTTCAAGTTGGAAAAATGGGTTATTGACCGACGTGTGGACATCATGGTGAAGGAAGGTGTCATCTTTAAAAAGGACACGGAAATAGGTATTGGCATTCAAGCTGATGACATCCTTCATAACTATGACGCAGTCGTCTTGGCTACAGGCGCACAGCATCCACGGGATTTGAAAATCCCGGGAAGGGAGGCCAAAGGGGTCTACTTCGCCATGGAATTTCTTGAAAAACAAAACCAGGTTATCGCTGGGGAAATTTCCGAAAATCCGATTAATGCAAATGGAAAACATGTACTCGTCATAGGCGGTGGAGATACCGGAAGTGATTGTATAGGCACATCCAACAGGCACGGCGCAGCCTCCATTACCCAGTTGGAATTGCTTCCAAAACCTCCTCAGCGGAGACCGACCTTAAATCCATGGCCTGAATGGCCAATGACGCTAAGAACTTCGAGTTCCCACGAGGAAGGTGCCGATCGCTTGTGGTCAGTTCTCACCAAAGAATTTACCAAGAATGGTGCCGGTGAAGTGACTGGGCTTAAAATTGCGGAAATCGAATGGAAAGAAGAAAACGGCAGGATGCAGTTTTTTGAAATTGAAGGCAGTGAAGAAGTTATACCCTGTGACCTGGCTTTTTTGGCCATTGGATACTCGGGACCAAAGAATGGACTTCTGGAAGCATTTGAGGTTGAGATGATGGAGAATGGCTTACCCAAATCGAAGGAATACAAGAGCAGCGTTCCCGAAATTTTCATCGCTGGCGACATGCGGAGAGGTCAGTCTCTGGTTGTATGGGCTATTTCTGAAGGAAGAGAATGCGCGGTGGAAGTGGATAAGTTTTTGAACGGTGGAGTTTCCACACTGCCCCGCAAAGATCAGTCCTTCTATTCTTATGAAACAGAAGCGGGTGTTTCCCCTTAATTTTCTAAGTTATAAACTAAAAACAAAACAGGCTGTCAAATTTGTCAGCCTGTTTTGTTTGCTAGCGTACGATTTTTACCGCCGTATAGGAGTCACTGGTTGTAAACCTGAACTCCCCGGCATCAATGGATTTTTCTTCTTTGATTTCCATTCCCCACGTATCCAACACCTGTAGGGTATAAGTCCCACCACCTGAAAGGTCCAGGACAATTTCTTGGTTAGCCGCTGGGGCATAAACCAGGTAGGTATTTCCCTGCTTGGAAAAATGGTATTGGTTTTTCATCAGTTCTTTTGGATCCTCTTCTGGTATAAGTTTTGGATCCATTTCGGTAATAGGCAGTTTTTCCATGATACGTTTGAAAAAAGCAATTCGCTCAGGACTCTTTCCCATAAGTGTCCCTCCTTTAGCCCACCAACGCACTTCGGTTTCCTGATCTGAATCGTTCTTGTAGGTATCTCCATGGGTTGGATATCCCCCGCTCAAGCCGGCCATCCAGAAATAAGCGGTCATTTCTTCCCCTGTGAGGTTGCCCCAGCCGCTCGGAACATCTCCTTCATACCTCATTTCATCAAAAAGAAGTGGCTTTTGGTACATTTCCCTCCACCGCTCAGCATTGTAAAACTCAGAGGTCTGGGTACAAACGTGAGTGATCCAAGATTCCGTATGATCATAAAAATGATCTTCCGAACTGTACCAATTGTGAATACCCCTAAAGCGCTGATGGGGATCCTCCTTCTGAAGTACGGTTCCTATACCTTTCCAATCAATCGATTCTTTGATGGAGGGTATATCCCACTCATTGGCCAACGACCACCACACATTCCGATAGGCAGAGAGCCTGGCCATGACATAACGGACATATTTTTCATTCATTTCGGCACCCATTTCCGCATAACCCCATCGATCATAAGGATGAAAAAGGATGACATCGGCTTGAATGCCCATTTCCATTAATTGCTTGACCCGTTTATCAAAATTTTGAAAAAACGCTACATTTGGTTGGGTAAAATCATTGACCTCTTCTTCCCTGGCAAAGGGGTATTCCCAGGGTTCAGTCTTATTTCCGTAGATGTAATCTTTGGGAAATATACACATCCGAATTTTATTGAATGGAGAATCCTTTAACGTTTCCAGTGTTTTTTCCTGAATGCTTTGTTTGACGCTGGTCCACTGGTAGGCGGTAGTTCCGATCCCGTAGTACGGGCTGCCATCCGCATACTGTAGATAGAATGTATTTACGATCTCCAAAGGACCGTGATTGTCACTCGAGGGTGCAACACATGAGATTTTCCCTTTTTTCCCGGCAAGATTTGCCGCATTACTTACGGTGACATAGGACCATACACCCTCCTCAGGAGGTGAAAATCTAACCCGAAATATACCTTCTCCATCATAAAAGCCAGGAACTTGAATGCTTTTACCACTATCCCCTTCAAATACAGCATGGAGCTCCACCTCCATATACGGATTCCCGGCCACAGGGACACTTAGTTCCAGTTCAAACACTCCCCAGCGTTCCACTTTTTCATAGGACTCGGCAGACTGACAAGAAAATAATATAAACATGCCCATCGTGAAATAGGCGGAGATTTTGGCGAGCGATCCACAATCAAGGTTTTTTATGACAGGAAGAATATCCGAACGGAATTTCATAGGCATTGAAGTTGTCCAACGAACGTTGAGTTTAAATTAAATGGAAAATTTATGTAAAAGTTATTTGGCCTTAATTTAATGAAATTGTGTGACAATTTCCCAATTAAACTTAGTGATACCCAAACGCAGGGATGATAAAAAAATTTTGTAACGAAAAAAGGGGATGACCGTACATCCCCTTTTCCAATTTTACACGACTAATTATTTTTAATTTACTGGATTTCAATTTGTTTCAATTGCTTGTTTACTGGCCCCTTTTTGGGAAGAACCACGAGGAGAATACCATCTTTATACTGGGCATTGATCCCTTCCAAGTTCACCATAACCTTTGAAAAATAGAAACAACACTTGAAGGATTGATAACTAAATTCCCTTCTGGTTACTTTTCCATCCTGAGCATTTTCCTCCTTACGCTCTGAAGAAATTGTCAGTTGTTCATGATCGTAATTGATTCTGAAGCCTTCTTTAAAATGCCCAGTGCAGCTACTTCAAATTGGAAATAATGGTTATTTTCTTTAATGTTTGTCGCCAGCAAGGTATTTTTCATACTTTCTGCCCGGTAAATGCTTGTCGGAAAACAAATAATTGTTCAAGCCAGGTATCAAGCAAGATCAATCATAAAAAAGACCGGGAAGCCAAAGTGAAATACCGGGAATATAGGTTACCAAAATCAAAATAAACAAACTAACCAGCAAGAAAGGTAAACCCGCCTTTGCAATTTTCTCCAAAGAAATATTTCCTATGCTGGATGCCACAAACAAGCAAACGCCCACAGGTGGTGTAGTCAGCCCGATGACCAAATTAAAAACCATGATAATGGCAAACTGTATCGGGTCTACTCCCACATGCACCGCAACCCCCAACAGTACGGGAAACAAAATTAGCAATGCCGCAATCGTCTCCATAAACGCTCCCACAAAAAGCAACAGGAGGTTGATTAACAACAGTATGAGAATTTTATTCTCCGTTAAATTTAAAAGGCTATCGGCAATCAGTTGAGGAAGCTCCTCTACGGTCATGATCCAAGCAAATAGATTGGCAAAACCAACCAATACCATGAGCGAAGCGGTTGTTTTGGCAGACATTAATATGATAGCCGGTATGGCTTTGAATGAAAGCTCTCTATAGACCCAAAGGCCTATGCCCATGGCATACACGACCGCTACAATCGATGCCTCGGTTGGCGTGAAAACCCCCCCAATGATCCCAAATAATATAAGCAGCGTCATCATGATTGCCCAAAAGGCCTGAAAAAAACTTTTACCGATTTGCCTCAAGGAAGCCCGCTTACTTTTGGGATATTGCCGTTTCACAGAAATTATATAGGTGACCAGCATAAAGCCCACACACAATAAAATCCCAGGAACAATACCTGCCATGAAAAGCTTACCCACAGACAAGCCTGTCAGGGTTGCAGCAATGATCATGGGAAGACTCGGTGGGATGATCGGTCCTATGGTGGAAGAAGAGGCCGTAACCGCACAGGAAAAGGCCATATCATATCCTTCCTTTTTCATGGCAGGAATCATGACAGACCCTATGCTTGCCGTATCGGCTATGGCAGTTCCGGATATTCCCCCAAACAACAAAGATGCCCCTACATTTGCCAAGCCCAAGCCTCCACGAATATGGCCCAGCAAGGCGTTGCAGAATTTAATGATCCGGTTGGTTATACCGCTTGCATTCATGAGATTGCCAGCCAGGATAAAACCCGGTATGGAAAGCAATACAAACACATCAATCCCCGCATACATTTTCTGGGGGATCACCATGAGCGGCAAATCGCTGAACAGGATGTAAATAAAGGCCGAAATACCCAGCGAAAAAGCTATGGGAAATCCCAAAACCAACAAAATAAGGAAAACGATAAAAAGTATGGCCGTCATCTAATTTGTTTTTACGCGTTCGAGAAGTTGAAAGATGCTATAAATACTCACAAATAATCCCATACAGGTCATGGAGGCATACATCACCGACATGTTGAGCTGCATGGCGGCTGACGTCTGTAAGCTGACAATCTTAACCAGCGGGATGCTGACGACAAACATCGTAAACATAAGCATAATGACCAGGATCAAAATAATAATTTCAAGTCTTTTCCTTGCCTTGGGTACTAATTGATCTAGCAGTGTATTTACGCTGACATATCCCCTATCCTGAATGGCAAGCCCCGCACCAAGGGCAACCATGTAGATAAAGCAAAAGCGCGCCATTTCCTCGGTCCAGTTGGGAGACCAAGGTAGGGCATAGCGTGCTAGGATCTGGAGGATCACCACAGCAATCATCAGTAAAAAGCTGGTAACTACCAAAAAAGACAGTATTTTATCCAAATAGGGAAAATGGGTTTTCATCATTTTACAGCCTGAATTCGTTCTAGGAGATCGATTTGTTCTTTGGAAAATGCTTTCCTGACTGCCGCTGTGGCTTCGGTTCGGAAGGCCTCTTTATCCACCTCAATAAATTCCATTCCCCTGTCCACCAAAAATTGATAGTCGGCCTCCTCTTGATCCAAAAACAGTTCGTGCTCATATTCGTGCATGATCTGGGCCGATTCATCAATTACCTGCTGTAAATCCGGAGGCAGTCGTTCGTATTTTTTGTTGCTCATGACCACGTAAGCCCAGCTTTTTACATGCTCTGTGAGCATGCAGTACTTTTGAACCTCATACAGTCCACCATCTTTGATAAGCGCAAAGGGATTTTCCTGTCCGTGAATGGTGGATTGTTGCAAGGCGGTAAAGACTTCGGAGAAGGCCATTGGTGTAGGCTTGGCTCCGAGAGAGCTCCAAGTTTGGACGTATAAGGATACAGGAGGAACCCGAAGAATCATCCCGTTCAACTCACTGGGATGAGTAATGGCTTGATTTGCGGTCAAATTTCTTGCACCCCGCTCAAACCATGCTATCGGCCGGAACCCGGAAATTTCCAAAATATGTTTTTCGATTTCTTTTCCCAACGGACCCCCTGCCACCTTTTGGAGGTGATCTGAGTCACGGATAGCAAAAGGTGTCGCACAGAGAATGGCATTTGGAAGGCTCCAGCTCTGAAGGGACTCCCCAGTGATCATGATATCGGAACTACCTACCAGAATGCCCGTCAGCGCATCCATTTCTTTGCCCAACTGCTCATTCGGATATACCTTGACTTCGATTCTGCCGTTTGATCGAACCTTCACTTCTTCGGCAAACCTTTCAGCTGCCTTGTGCCATCCATGTTCCCGGTTTGCCAAATGCCCAAACCGAAGAATATGTTCGGGCTTTTTTTCTTTGTTAGTGGCACAGGAAGCCACCAGTAAGGTGAAAGAAATTAAGGTAAGAAGGAGGTGCCTATGCAGGTTCATAGTGGGTTAATTGCCAGATATCATCCCGAAAGTACAAAAAAATAGGAAAGATTAGACACTGCTATTAAAATTTAGTCCCAACGACCACCGTTTTTTTTATTTGCTCCACCCGTCCGTCAGGATGAAACATCTCCACCCAAACGATGTAATAGCCAGCACCAACCCGCCTCCCGGTTTGATCTGTTCCGTCCCAGGTATAGAAGCCTGATTGTCCCCAAACTTCATTTTGGCAAAGTTCCTGAATTAGCAACCCGCTGGGACTAAAAATACGAAGGGTTGCCAAAAAACCAGGCTGATCCAGCGTATACGAAATGGTGGTAAACGGTTTTTCGCCAGCGGCGTCCGGAATGAAAACCTGGGGTGAGATGTGAATCCCCTTTTCCAGGTTACCGGGATCATATACTTGGGAATTTTTATAGCCCGGTGTGGCATAGCCTTCGGTCGCAGCTGCGGAATGCCAGTTTTTGGGATCATTGACAGGAGCATCTAGCGCATAACGCTCTAGGGAAACTCCCCTGAATTCCCGCAAAAATGCGTGGTGAAACTTCTCGTGATAATCAAACCGTTCGATAAGGTCTTCTTCGGGATTCAACAACACCACTGAACCGCTACCAATCGGGTAACTGGGTAAGGCCATTTGGTAAAAGTTTTCCGCCTTTCCTTTGGGAAAGTGGCTTGCTAAAAGTGCTACATCACTTGTCAGCACGAGAAAACTAAACGGATCAAGAATCAGATCCTGGGAGTTGATAACCCTTCTGTTGGCGATTTCTCCATTGGCCATATTGGCTAGCTTCCAGTTTTTAAGGTTGATATATTTATCTGAAAAATTATAAATTTCGACAAATTTCGGCCCTCCGCTCCTTGGGTTAAACAGGATTTCATTCAAGACCAAATCTCCAAGCAGCGCCGCTCCGGGGATCTTGAAGGTATAGTAATTAGCTGCGGGATCAAGCGAATTTCCGGTACAATCCCTCCAGTTTGAAACTGTGATCCGATAAGCCTGATTGGGTTGGAATGCTTCTGAGAATCGGAGTAAAATACGATAGGGATTTTCCTCATCGGGTGTCACTGCCGATACTACCAGTTGGTGGCTTACCTGAAAGGTGGCTTGAAGATTTTGGATCGTGGCAGGTTCTGAAAAAGTCAAATATAATTCCATCGACTCATGAACTTCGGCCTTTAACAATAGGGGGGCTATTCGATCAGGCGTGGCGTCAAAGACGGAATTTATCCTGCCTGGAGTACCCCGGTCCGATGCTTGGGATGGACGGATATTGGCCCAAGTCTCGCAGGGATGATAGGGATTCACTACTTCCAAGCTAAATCCACCCTGAGCAACACTGCTGCTTCCAAAGCTTCCATCATCATAGTTCATTTGGTCTATTGGGGTTCCTTCAGCATCTGCCAACCAAACTTCATCCCCAGCATTGAGCAGGGTAGGCCATTGGGATACCCCGATTACCCGACCATATCTGGCAAATTCAGCCGTCTGATTTTGGGGACATAGAATTATAAATTCCCCAGGAGCCAGGAGTTCTCTTGGAAGTGTGGTATAGGTCCTGGAATTGCCGAAGCGGAGGCCGCTAAGTTGAAAGTTATGATCCGTGGTAGCATTATACAATTCGACATACTCCGCATTGGGCAAGGGTCCGCCCGCCCTGGGAGCAGGCATTACTTCATTGATAACCAGTTGACGAAAAGATGGAGCATGCGGGGGCGAAAATTCAAACGTGTACCGAATCACTTCGATGGCGTTCCGGTTTAAATCTTCTATCTGCTCAATCGTAAGGGTAAGGGAATCCACTTCGGCAAAAGCTTCCTCAAAAACCAACACAACCTGGTGCATTTCCTCCCCAAGCAAAACTTCTATGGGAGATATTCCGGCCAGCTGATAAAACCCCGTAACCACGGCCAATACCGGATCAATTGTTTCATCAAATTGCAATACAAATTCGTTGGCATTTAATGCCTCCACTGATTGCAGTTTTGGCGGTGTGTTGTCCCAACGTAGCGTTCTTACACTTCCCGGTATCCATTTTCCGTTCTGGCCGATACGGGGGGGAATGCGAAGTTGCAGGTTTCTATCGTTGGGGAGCGGCTTGTCAAGGACCAGCTGAAATTGGTTTCGCTGGGTGGGATTTACCAATATCACTGTTTCAAACTCCTCATCTACCCATTCAAACGACCCCCTAAATGGATCGTCTTCCGACAAGGGAATTTCTTGAACCACCCGAACAAGTTGGGCTTGTTCTACCCAAATATCCGAGATGTAGTCTGAATATATTGTCTGATAATAAATATATTGGCTTTCTTTCTCAGATAAAGTCCTAATCTGACTTATCTCCAACCTAAGCAAATCTTCTAACACTAAGGGGTGATCTAATTGGACTAGCACCTCATGACCGCTTTCAAGCAGTTCGACTGCCTTTGCATTTCTATCGTTTATGCGATACCTATCTCCAAAAATACTTGTGGCAGGATCCAAAAAATCCGAAAAGCCAATCACCAAACTGGACTCGTTGATAATTTTGACTGCTGAAATACGAACATTCCGGTTGTCCCAATTTAGCTGTACGTCTTTGCCTATGTTTCCTGCATTATCGACAAATGTAGGAATCAAGATTTCTAGCCAGTCTGCTGTCCAAGGAAGTGATGTGGATATGAGCAGTAGCCTATCCCCAACAGGCTTTACATTGGTATTCCACTGTCCGTTTATCCGGATTGAATCCGGGACTATAACAGGTTTATCTGCCTGAAACACCAAGTCATAAGGAGAGAGTAAGTAGAGTGAGTCCAAGAAAGGAGGAGTGTTATCGTAGGTAAAATCTACATTCAGCGTTCGGGTCATGGCTAGGCCAAACAAGTCCCGAAGATCCTTTACGCTGATTTGATAGGAAGTTTGTTGCTTCCAAGTATTTAAAAAGCTCAATTCCAATATATTGGAACTAGGTTGAAAGATCCGATCCGGAATTCCCAATCCCTGATTCACGAGGAAATTTTGAGGGATTCTGGCCCATTTATCATCCAACCCTTTGTTAAAGACCAATCTCAGGGATGCACTGTCCAGCACCTGAACTTCGCTGATACCAATGGGTCGTGTATCCCAAATAAAGCTCTTTTTATGCGTGCTTACATATTCCCCCTCTTTCGTGAACACATGAGCAACCTGCACCTCTATCGGTACATTCGGAGGAAACTGCTTCTCAAAAATCAATTGAAAGACAGCGGGATTTTCGGGATGTGCGATAACCACTGCAGGAACTCCCAAGTTCCGGTTTAGCAAATAATTGTGCGTGAGACGGGCGCTGTCAGAATTTACCGGTTGGGCAAATTTGACATATATCGAAGTCGGGGAGGCAAAATAGACGGAATCCAACCCATCTTTCCAATAAAAAGGAAAAACCGTCCTTGGCTGGAAATTTCCAAACTTATCCGAGACCCCTTCCACGATCAATTCATAGGAGCCGCTTAGCTGCAAGGGTTGATCCAGCATCAGCGATATTTGCGATTCCCGAGGCTGTGTAACTTGGGTAATTTTCCCCTGAAAATGCTGAATTTCGAAGGTGGAACCGGAGGACAGCCTACTTGCCAACAAGGCCTCGTCATAGTAGAGCCGAACCTCATTGGGCGCTTGTCCACCCACACGCAGTAGCTTGGGTGGATCGGTATCGTAGGTGAAGACATGGTCTTTTGAGACCGGTTCCATGCCAGAGCAGTCCGTTAAGCTTCCCAAGTTTAACACATAGCTGTTTCCGGAGACAAGCGGATTTGTCAGTTGGAGCCAAATTGTATTCCGGGAAGCGGAATCAAGGGATGTCAATTCCCCATGAAGGGAAATGTCTTCGGGCAAAAGTCCTTTTTCCGGCAATAATTTAGAAAAGGCAATTTCCAGCCTGTTGTCCGAAATTGGGACAAGGCGAATAATCTCGAAAGGACGCACATCCGGTGCTAAAGAATGAACTGAGTTTTGGCTGCCGGGCGTTCCTCCCATCGCTGACTCGCTGGCCCTCCAGTTGAACGATTCATTGCAGGATTGCTGGGGGTTGATCCGTTCCAGCGACCAACCGCCTTGTGCTTTTTGAGCCTGTCGGTACCAGGAGGTATTGTAACTGAGGCTATCAACAACATTCCCGAAAGGATCAGCCAGAATAATCTCACCCGAAGCATTTGGAAGGGTTCGGAAAGGAGCTACCGAAGCAACTGGCCCAAAACCGCTAAAGTTCTCCTTCTTCGCTGTCGCCGCCAGTAGCAAGTAGGATGTTGGAGCGATAACGGCATCTTCCAAAATCCCTCCATTGTATTTAAAATCCTTTATGCGAATGGGCTTGTCCATTCGGTTATATACCTCTATGTATTCATCATTGGCGGCAGTAGGCAACACCTTTTGGGGAGGGATGGTGGCTTTCGGATTTGGATCGGCCATAAACTCATTGATGATAATCGCCCCAGGTGGAGTGGGTGCATTGATTTCGAATTGGTAGGCTTCATTTTCCCAAACTACCTCTTTATCGGCTACCTGTACCCGTTCCATTTCCAGCTGATACGAATTGGAATAGAGATAATCGTCAAAAGAAAGCAAGAGCTTTTCTTGGGAAAACTGAACCGTTATGGGAGTTCCGTAGCCATTGGACAACATGATATCTCCTGTTGGTTCCCGGATGGGTTGATTGAAGGTTATTTCCAAGGTATAAGCATCTGCCTGACCAATACCGGTGATGTCCAACGGCAATTCTTCCTCCAAAGGGGGTACCTCAGCCTCTTCTCCATCCTCGCTCTCTTCTTCTCCATGAAATTCCCAGTCATCCAGATAAAACCTGGCTGCACTGCCACTTCCTTGCCCATAGCTCACCTCCAGATGAATGGTTATATTTTCTTGCCCCATAAAAGCTTGAGGAATAAAAAATTCATATCGCCGGTAATCGGTATCCGCATTGGGGAAACTGTCCGGATCACCAATGGGAAATTTTTCCGGCAAACCTTGTTGGGAAGGTAGACTAAAGGAATAGGCGAGGTTCACAGGCCTACTTCCATTTCCGTTACGCTCAGTTCTGGCCCAGAAGGAAATTCTCCCGCTTTTCAATCCAAGAGTGGATGTTTTTATATAAATTTGCGCATTGAAACTGCCAATGGCCTGAACGCCCAAGGCAGTGGTTCCATTATGGCCTTTTTCCTGGGCACGGAATACCCGCGAGGTACCTGAGCGTATTTCGTTGGCAGACCAACCGGGTAAAAATTCTTCAGGATAATCCGTTATTATAAAATTGCTTTCAAAATCCTGAATTGCCAACGTTTCGGTTTTAGGCATAAGCTTAAAACCTTGTATGGTAAAAGCAAAAAAAACCCAAACAAAAAACAAGGCTTTCATGGTGTTAATGTAGCAAAAAAAAATTAAAAACCATACCTGTTAAATTTAGCGTTTTATTTAGGAATGGGTAAGAATATAAATACAATCTATCAAATTAATT
>JBBQXZ010000050.1:0-24436 GCA_038209145.1 Cytophagales bacterium
AGCGGTCTGTTAAGCAACTTGGTCATTTTTCCCATTTATATCCGGTTCCGTAAATGGTTTTGATGTAATCGCCGTAGCCACTTTCTTTCAACTTTCGTTTCAGGTTTTTCACATGTGCATAGACAAAGTCATGGTTGTCAAACATATCGGCAAAGTCACCCGAAAGGTGCTCAGCTAAAGCGCCTTTTGAAAGCACTCGGTTTTTATTTCCGATGAAGAATAGTAGCAAATCAAATTCTTTCTTGGTAAGGTTTACCTTCTCACCATTTACCGTTACGGTTTTGGAGTTGATATCAACAGTTAATTCATTTTGAGAAATAATATTGTTGCTGTCAAATTGCTTTCTTCGTATCAAGGACTCAATTCGTGCCGCTAACTCTGCCTGATGAAATGGTTTCGCCAGGTAATCATCTGCTCCCAATTTCAATCCTTTGATCTTGTCTTCAGTCGAATTTTTAGCGGATATAATAATTACACCATCCTGCTTGTTTTGGTTTTTCAGTTCGTTTAGAATTGACAATCCGTCACCTCCTGGAAGCATAAGATCCAAGAGAATGCAATCATACACGTAAATATATATTTTATCCATTGCCGATGGATAATCAGAAGCCAATTCGCAGCGATATTGCTCATTGGAGAGATACTTCACCATGTCTTGCGCTAATTCTGTTTCGTCTTCTATTATCAGAATTTTCATATTAACAAATAAATAAATCGATTTGGAAGAAATTTTGAATTTTTTTTCAGTGTTGATGAACAACGTTATTTTTTGAATGCTTAGCTTAATCCTGTGCGTTGGGTCAAACTAATGGATTTGTTTTTGCGCTTGTATTTTTGAATAAAAGAGAATGTTACGTGTACCGCCGTTACGCAACGTCCCGATGGGCATAATTCACTATACGCCTTGTTGAATGAGCGCCCTACAAGTAGTGGGTTGGCTGCTTGGGCTGATCGGTTCACAGCTTGTCCATTATTTTAGCAGTAACGGGTTCTGGGTGAGTTGAAGTATGAAATCCCATTTTATCAAACACTTTTTCATTTTACTTAATTTCTTAATCTGAAAATTGTCATTTTAAAAAGTTGTTTTTTAAATTAGCCGATTTTCCTTTTTATCATTTTTTGTAGAAATACATTATTTGGCAATGAGACCAGTTCACCTTCTTTTGTTTTTAACTCAACAAAGAAAAGACCAGTATCACTTATTCTACCTTCTACTTCATAGTCTTTATCCATGATAATAATAGTATCGTCTAATTTGACCGAATGATTATGAAAAATAATAAGGCCCGATGTGAGATTTGATAAAGGGGACCATTGGGCAAATAATGCTAACCCTATAACAGTAAGGACAGAAGTCATAAACAAAAATAATTCAGATTGATCTACCCCCCAAACCGACAGAATAAAAATTAGATTGATTAAAAATAAAATTATTTGAACATTTTATTTAATAAAATCTATCCATTATTTATATAAAAAAACTATTTTGTCAAGTTTTAAATTAATTTAATAATTAATAATATAATTATAAATTATGTTAATATTTCAAGTATTTTTATTTCTACTAAATTCATAGATAGCTGTACAAATGGCATATCATGTTGGCCATACGCAAGGTTTGGAGAGCCACAGGGCGATTACCTACCAACTGGTTCAGTATTAATTTAGAACCAATGAACTTGGATATCCCCTAAACCCCAATTTTGTCTATGGTATGAAAATTCCATAGATTGTGAATATAAGTCTAAATGATGACCGTTCCAACGGGTGAAATCTGTAGCATTGATTAACCTCTTAATTTAAGTGATGCTTCGGTGAATGTGTTCGATCCATGGGGAATAGCTCACAACTGTCCGCCTCATGAACGTTGCGCAGTTTGAAATTTGAATATCCAGTTACCGCACCGTTGATTAAATGTTTTAATGCCTACCTACAGTACCATATGCACACTACTTTATGGCTGCCTGTAAATGTGCAGTGCCTGCTAATTTTTCACAAATAGGTTATCCTAAGGCCACATCTAGAACCATCATGGTGGCAAAGCCAAGCATTGCGCCAATAGTAGATAAATCCGTCTCATTTCCTCTTTGAGATTCAGGGATTAACTCCTCAACTACTACAAATATCATTGCCCCAGCGGCGAATGATAATGCATATGGTAATAAAGGGGTAATGGACAATACCAGGTAGGCTCCAACTACACCGGCAATTGGCTCAACTATACCAGAAAGTTGCCCGTAATTAAAAGCTTTTAATCTTGAAAAGCCCTCCCTTCGAAGAGGTATGGAGACTGCGGCACCTTCGGGAAAGTTTTGTAATCCAATTCCAATAGATAGAGCAATAGCTCCAGCAAGCGTTCCTGCATCTGGATTATTTGCCAATGCCCCAAATGCTACTCCAACGGCTAATCCTTCCGGTATATTATGCAGCGTTATAGCAAGTACAAGGAGGACACTCCTTTGCAAAGAAGTTTTAATGCCTTCTGCTTTGTCAATTGACAACCCCAAGTGTAAATGAGGTAATAGCTTATCCATCAAAAGTAAAAAAGCTCCTCCCGACAAAAATCCAATTACAGCGGGCACCCATGGAATAGAACCGTTTTCTTCAGACATTTCAATCGCTGGTTTAAGCAAAGACCAAAAACTAGCAGCAATCATTACCCCTGCCGCAAAACCGAGCATTGAATTTAGTACCTTTCTGTTGATCGATTTAAAAAAGAATACCATCGAAGATCCTAGGGCTGTCACAATCCAAGTGAAGAGTGTTGCCGCCAATGCTAGAAGTACGGGATTATAATCAAGTAACCAATCTATCTTCATTTTATTTTGAATTATTTAACCGAGTAGAGATTCTTTCACTGGACACATTGGGAAGTTGTATGGTTTAAGTTGGTCTCAAGGAGCTTCAGACCGTTTTTGCGCCTGTTTTGCTGAAATACTTATCATGTTAAGACGTTCTGGTCATAGCGTTGGGATTCAACCAAGTTTTGGTTTTACAAACTTTATTTGATACAAAGTTATTATTTATTGGCGATTTTTTTGTGATTATTCTGGTTTAAAGTAACGTGATAAACCCATTAAACATAACTCAAGGTACACTAAACCTGCGGTTATTTCCTTATATATCCTGCTGGACAATTTGAATTGCTTTAGTCCTTAGTTTTACCCACAAAGTTTTTAAGATTTGTTAAATCTGCGGTTTTGGGTTTAAATTTAACTCAGTAATTTTTTGATTTTAATATTATTTTTTTAGTTTTAATGATTGTTGTCTTGGTTTACCAGCCTAGCTTTATTTCAAAGGGGTTATGATAGACTTTTTTAACAATTGGTATTGAACGTAAACAAAGTTTGGTAGGGCCATTTGGGCATTAGGTTCAAGTAAAAGGAGGGAGGTTGTTTGCTTCCCAAAATCTGAACCTGCCGAGAACCGGTCCGGAATTCGATTATAATGCTTTCTGCTTTTAAGGAATTCAATGATACAATGTGCCATGAAGTTATTAAATCTATGCGACTATGTGTTTCTATAACCGACTTACCTGAAACCGACAATTAACCAACTATGTCTCCGTTCCGCCTTGTCATTGCGTTTTTTGTTGTTTCCATCATTGGCTTTGCCCTGGTGCCCAAGTTATCGGTTGATCTTAATCCGAGAGACAGGGATCCTGTTTTGCAGATTTCATTTGGCGTGCGTGGATCCTCTCCCGAGTTGGTGGAAAAGCTAGGTACTTCCCCCCTGGAAGGGGTATTTTCGCAGTTGTCTGAACTCAAAAAGATCAATTCAGTCTCCAATTACGATGGGGGTAGCATCACGTTGCGATTTGATAAGGAGACGGATATGGATTACAAGAAATTTGAAGTGGCTTCATTGATCCGCCAAGTATACCCTTCGATGGACCGGAAAGTTTCCTATCCCATCGTGACTCAAAGTGCCCAGCGTAACGTGAACGAAAAATCCCCAATCCTGACATTCAGCATCAATGGCCCCTTCGCTTCCTTTGAAATAAAAAAAGTGACCGAGGATATCCTCAAGTCCGCCTTAAATCAGATTGGGGAAATAGAAGAGATAGAGGTACGCGGTGCAAATAACCTCAATCTATTTATCACCTATGACATCAAGAAGCTTCAGGCACTAAATTTTTCCAGAAGTTCTCTTACAAATAAAATCAACACCGCTTTTGGAATCCAATATCCCGGATTGGTGCTCAATGCATCGGGGGAATCGCTTTTTTTGCGGGTGGACCGTTCCCTGACCGCGATGGATCAGTTGGGAAACCTGCATGTTGGTAGGCACGGCGGCAAAGATCTATACCTGGGTGACTTGGCAAAGATTACTATCGAAGAGGCCGAAGCCACCCGATATTTCCGGATCAACGGCAACAATTCTGTCACCCTGGCGGTCTACAGCAGGGATAGGGTGAATAAAGTTATTCTCGCCCAGCAGATAAAGAACAAGATCGCCGACAATACCCGGTTGTTGCCGGCGGGATTTGATGTTAGGTTGGAAACAGACGATACCGAATTTTTGGCGAAGGAATTAAACAAAATTTATAAGCGGTCTGGGCTGTCCATTCTGATATTGGTCGTCTTTATATTTTTAGTCAACCGGAACTTGCGCTACCTGATCACCTTGTTCTTAGGCATTATCGTGAATGTAAGCCTTACGGCGATTATTCTTTACTTTCTGAAGGTAGATATCCACATGTATTCGTTGGCGGGCTTGACCATTTCGTTTGGCTTGATCGTGGACAATGCCATAATCATGATAGACCACTTGCACAAACACAAAAACAGGCACGTGTTTTTGGCCTTGCTCGCGGCTTCCCTGACGACCATTGCCGCCCTGCTCATGGTTTTTTTACTACCAGAAGAGGACCGAAAAAACCTGGGGGAATTTTCTGTAGTCGTGGCGGTCATGTTGGCGGTGTCTTTGGTGGTTGCGTTGTTATTTACTCCAGCAATGTATCAGCTGCTCTTTAAAGATAGGACGTTAATGGGCAGAAAGCTCAGCCTTGCCCAACTTCGGAGGCGGGTAAGTGCTTTTCGGCTCTTTAACCGTACCATTTCCTTTACAGCCCACTTTAAAAAATCTTTTATCACCTTGCTATTACTGCTTTTTGGGTTACCTGTATTCTACCTTCCGGTCAAGTGGGAGGGTCAGGATTGGTATAACAAAAGTATTGGAAGCACCTATTACCAAGAGGAAATACGGCCTTGGGTAGATAAGGGGCTCGGGGGGTCCATGAGGATGTTTGTGCGGGGCGTATTTGAAAAATCCTCCTACAGGGAACCAGAGCGTACCCGGTTATATGTGAATGCTGGTTTACCTTTTGGCAATACCCTGGAACAGATGGATTTTATCATCAAGGAGTTTGAGTCGTTTCTGAAGGGAGTGGAGGGGATAGACAAGTTTGTGACTACTGTGAATTCGGGTCAAAGTGCCCGGATAGAAATTACCTTCAAGGAAGCCTATGAGCGGTCGGCTTTGCCGTATCAATTGAAAGGGAAATTGGCCATGAAATCAACTGACTGGAGCGGTGTGAGGTGGAACATCTATGGGGTAGGACAGGGATTCTATACCGGCCCGGGAGGGGAGGGGATACCTTCCTTCAGGGTAGAACTAAGGGGGTATAATTTCAACGAACTGGAACGGCAGGCTGACCGCTTGTCCGAAAAACTACTTATCCACCGTCGTATTCAGGAAGTAAATACCAATGAACGGCTTAGCTATAATGAACAAAAAACAGAGGAATATGTACTCCGCTTTGACCAGGAGAAGATGAATCTCGCCGGTTCTGACATGTACCGGGTGGTCAACGCGCTGGGAGATGTCTCCAAGCCGCAGGGGCAATCACTTAATTTGACCTTGGATGACCGTCAATATGGGGTGGTGATTCGGGAAAAGGAATCGGAACGGTTTTCCAGGTTTGATCTGGAAAACACCAGCCTAATTTCCGGTGAAAATGAAATCTTCCGGATCGGTAGCTTTGGAACACTGACTAAGGAAACTACCACCAATGCCCTACATAAAGAAGACCGGCAGTATATCCGATTGGTTTCTTTCGAATACATGGGATCTGCCAAATTTGGAGGGGAATACTTGGACGAGGTGCTGGACGAGCTTAAGGGCATTTTGCCCTTGGGGTACACAGCAACCAAGCAGACTTATTCGTGGGATTATAACCGGGCAAAGCGGCAGTATAGCCTGTTGCTGGTGCTCGTAATAGGGATATTTTTCATTTGTTCGATATTATTTGAGAATTTCAAACAGCCATTTTACATCATTTTCATTATTCCGGTTTCTTTCATTGGGCTTTTTCTGATTTTCTCTTTGTTTGATTTCTATTTTGACCAGGGGGGGTACGCCGCCTTTGTGATGTTGGGGGGATTGGCGGTGAATGCGGCGATATTTATTGTCAATGATTTCAATAACCGCAGCACCGGAAGCCACAACAGGAATGTGCTGAAGGCGGTAGCCGGAAAAGCCACCCCGATTTTGCTGACCGTGCTTTCTACCTGTTTCGGTTTGATTCCCTTTGTGATGGAAGGGCAGGGAGAAATTTTCTGGTTTTCCTTGGCCATTGGTACAATAGGGGGACTTATTTTCAGCTTGGTAGGTGTCTTTCTGGTGTTGCCCGTATTTTTATGGAAAAAAAGTAAAACCCATGCCGTAAATTAGCGTGTTGTTACTAACTTAAAATTTGTATCCGCTTTATGTTTCGAATCAGTCTTGCATTATTTTTGGTTATTTTTATATCCTCTTGTGCTAAAGAAAAAGCCCAACAAGATTTGGGCCCCCTGACGAAACTTTCAGTGAAAGTGGTGGATAGTCTGCTGGTGGATGAGCTAAATAGCCTGGTAATGGATGACTATTCCCCCAAGTCCGGATACTTCCTCCTGCGCGGGACAAAGTCCAGAAAGCCTTACTTGGTGGATGAAAAGGGAACCGTTGTCCAAGTATATGACGTATTGGATGACGGGCCAAATGGAGTGGGGGTAAACGGGGCATTTGGATATAGACTTTTGGGAAAAGACCGCTGGGTCGCCCAAGGTCTTTTTAATGGATACCATATTTATGATATGTCCGGAAAAAAAGTGAAAACGGTACCCCACAATCATTTGGGACTTTTTTCCATGTCGATCTATTCCTATCAAACTACATTTCATCCATTTGTCAAAGACGGAACTTCATTTATGGTCGGTAGAGAACCCAATCTTTTTAATCCCCAAGATCTTGATCCCGAGGAAGAGGGGGTAGCCTATTACGAAAAGGCAAATGTAATCTATCGGTATAACTTGGATACGGAGGAAAGCCAAACTTTGGAGAGTTTTCCCCAGACTTGGAAACCCCGGGTCAAAGGAGTGTATGTTGGGAGTGGGCTTCCTATCGTGGCCTATCAGGAAGAAAAGCATGAAATGGCGTTGCTGCCAGTCATTGGGAATCAGTTGTTCATTTATGATTATTCGTCTGTGACTCCTATACTAAAGCAAACGGTTACACTGTCCCATAAAAATCGTCCCGTGGAACTACCTCAGGTTTACTTTAACGCCGAAGACCAATTTAACGATTATCCCTATTTCATTGATATCCGATATTTGGGAGAAAAAATACTTATTGTTTTCAATACCCGCATTCCCAAAGATGTCATGAGGCAGCTGCGCGCTCTGTCAGAAAAGTATTACAATTTGCCCGAATATAAGGAGGCCACTGATCAATATGTCAAGTCTTATTACATCGTGGTGGAAGATGGCAAGCAAATAGGGGTGCTGGATGAATTGCCCGTACCCGGCGTATTGGATTTTGCGGATTCTGAAGGATACTTCTATATCAATGACAACATAAACCCTCAGACCGAACGGGAATATAATATCTTTTACAAAGTGGAAATTGAATAGCGTTCATGGTTTGATTTTTACTTTGATTTGTTAAAAATGTCAAAATTTTTTTATGCCGCGGTTAATTTATAAACATTAGATAAATTTTTTTTTACAACTATAAACAAAGTAAGTTTAAAATTAAATTCTGCTTGATAGATTATTACGATCTAATATTTTTTATGTGGCAAAAATGAACCAACTTACTTTCTGATAATTTTAAATTGTCTTATTTTTAATAATATTGACCGATATTAATTAATCGTTAATGAATTAATATTTTCATTGATTTATTTGCAACAAATGAATCTCTATTTTACATTTGTATCATACTTACGTAAGGTATTCAATTACTCACCCAAAGTAATTAGCCTCAATTGAAAATTTGACAGGAAAATCCTGAAAAAGAGGTTTGTAGTTTATTTTAAACCTTCAAAATTTAACACCATGAGATTAATTATTGCAACAATCGTAGCGCTAAGCGTTTCTTTCGGATCCTATGTCTATGCGGGTACCGAAAATGTAGATCCCATTGTTACCCTTGAAAAACTAGGGGATAGTAAGTTCCAGTTGAAATACATGACAAAGCCAGTCGGCAAAGTGATCGTTTCGATCAAAAATGAGCAAAATGCAATAGTTTACAAAGATGTAATCGATGCAGAAAAGCTTTTTTACAGGAATTATGACTTGACTAACCTGGCGATTGGAACCTATCGCCTTGAAGTATCTGAGCCGAAAGGCAACACGTTGAAGGATTTCGAAGTGGATTTGACTCCCACTCAGCGACAGTCAACCTTTGTGGCAGACACCAAGGTCTTGGATGACAAGACCATTGTCCTCTTAGTAACGAACTTGGACCAGTCTGAAAAAACGGTACGCATCTATGAAGGTCATGAGTTGATTCATGAGGAGAAGTTTGACAAGGCGAGTTTCGGTAAGCGGTTTACATTCAAAAATCTAAACTCTTTAGAAAATGTTTCTTTCGAGATTCTTGAGTCAGACGGCTTTGGGAAATACATCTCCGCAAGATAAAATTTGATAATTCTTTTCAATAACTAAAAACTACTGAGAGTCCCAATTGGGACTCTTTTTTTGTCCAGGAATTAAAGAAGGATGGCAGTTGTTCATCAATCATGGAGGAATTGAAAATTAAAAACATGGTTTGTCCGAGGTGTATACTTGCAGTGGAAAATATCCTTGGCGAATTGAACATTCAATCTGATCGTGTATACTTGGGAAGGACAAACCTGAAACAGCCTTTGGAGCCTTCTATCCAACTTGCATTATCGGCGAAGTTGGAGAAGTTAGGTTTCGAGTTACTACTGGATAAAGATGTACAGAAGATTGAAAAAATCAAAAACACACTTAATGGAATAGTCTCGGCAGATGAAGTTCCTGAATCTTTTGCATTGACCCGGTTTCTTGCGGAGACGATGGGTGAAGAATACACGTCAATAAGTCATTTGTTCAGTAGCTTGGAGGGAATCACCATTGAAAAATATTTCATTAACCTGAAAATTGAAAAAGTAAAGGAATGGCTCAGCTATGGAGAACTAAATTTAAGCGAAGCATCCTTTAAGTTGGGGTATAGCAGCGTACAGCATCTTTCTGCCCAGTTCAAAAAAACAACAGGTATAACCCCCTCTCAATATAAACAACTGCGATATAAACCCAGGCACGCTATCGACCAACTGTAATAGTTGGTCGATAGCGTGCTTTAATTGGTTTTTTTTTGTCAAAAAAGACGAATTCCCATTGATAGGATGAGTTGATTTTGTCTCTGATCTGTTGCAAAGCCCGCAATACTGTCTGCCTGCTTGCCAAGTGGGCCCTCGTACTTGAAGTCCAAAATTATATTTCCGACATCCACTCCGATACCAGCTTGATAACCTAAAGTTGCAGTGTTATAATCTGGAGGAGTCAGACCTACACCATCAGAATTCAAGTCAGAATCAAGTAAAAAGCTCATCACAGGCCCCGCTTGTATGCGGAAAAATTCTGCAATTTTAAACCCGAACATGACAGGAACATCTACCCTGCTAAAGGATGCAGAATAAGTTACGGTCGTACTTCCTTGGGAACTTTGAAAGTCCCCACCTGTATTGGTGTATAAAACTTCTGGTTGAAAATAGAAATTATTTCCACCTAGACGGGCAAATAGACCCGCATGGTACCCCAACTTGGAGTTGCCTTTTGAAAAACCGTCTCCGTTGACTTGTACGTTGCCTTGGGAGACCCCGATTTTTGGGCCAATGGAAAACTCTTGTGCTTGGACTTGATTGAAGGTGGCAATGATTGCCAACAAGCATACAAATTGAAGAGATTTAAGAAAATTGTTCATGGAATTGGCTGTTTGGTGAAGGATTTGTTTCGTTTTTATTTTGAAATGTCTGGGCCATATCAACTACGAGGGAACTATTGCTTGCACTAAATTTTTGACTAGCCGAACTAATATAGACAATATTATACTTTTAATCTTGCATTTTCAATATTAAAACGATAATTTGGAAACAATCTTTCACATAATGAAAAATTAATATTTAAATGATAAATTGACTTTATTTGTCAATTGTGGTTTATTTAAATCGGCAGGCCAGGTAAAAGGATCAATTTTAGAGATGAAAAAGCATAAACTTCATGAAAACTCATTCATCACTATGATCTTGGTTGAAGATTTATAAAAAAAAATATTAAAGTTAATAGATTAATCCTATTTTTGTGAGAGTCAGAAAAATCACCCATATTTAACCAATATGATTGATTTTAAATTGTAATTATAGCGAAGTGATAGCAGTGTTTGTTTTTAAATTTTGAATCAACCGTAACATATGAATTTCCATGATAGAAGTAATTAAATATCCAAGTGTATTGGAAAGTAGCAACCTGGAATTAAGAAACGTGGCAAGGGATTTAATTTCCGGGCTGAAGATATATCATGACAATGTGGGATATTTGGTCGGAGAATTGGCCCTTTCCGAAGGAACTTCCCCACACCGAAATATTAACAGTTCACCGGAAGAGATTGACTACAGGATATTTTTAAAGTCAGCATTATTGTTGGCCTCCCAAAAATTGGGTAGCCCGATCACCGTTACTACAGGCTTTCCTTTTTCCACTTTTCAGGTTTTTAAGGAAGGAGCCTACCGACTGCTAGAAAACGAACATATTATTGAATATGATACGCAGACTTATGGTGGAGGTGGCCGTAAAAAGATGGCTGTAGAAGTAGACCGAGTTGCGATTGTACCCGAAGTAGTGGGAGCAAGTATGGCAGTGAGACAACTTGTCCCCGACGCACCGAAAAATTTCTTCATGGTTAGTTTGGGTTATGGCACGATGGAGGCAATACTCAGTACGGAAGGAGGCTTGGTGCAACGGTCCAGTGTTTCCACCTTTGGAATGCGGTATGCAATTAATTTGATTACCCGGGAATTACAAAAAGACAATTACCTTGATCTAAAGACAGAACACCAGATTGATCTGAATTTCAGTGAAGGAACCATTATCCTTAACAGAAAGCGCATAGATTTAAAGGACCTGAGAAAACAGGTGATTGCCCAGTATTACCATGATGTCGTCTCCCCATCTTTACGTAAAGCTTTTACGGACAGGGATTTTGCCAAGTCATCGGATTTGTATCTGGCCGGTGGTGGGGCCAACTATACCGATTTAGTGAATATGTTTAAGGAAGAATTTGATGGCTTTTTGAAAATACATGTCCCCGAAGCACCTGAACAATTGGCATCTATTGGTTATTGTTATAATAGTCTAGCCATCAACGGTGGGGCAAAAGACAAGGCCGTTGGTCTGGACTTGGGTAACAGTTCAACAATTATCACTACTTTTAAACAGGATAAAGAAGGTTAAGCGTATGAAATTTGGATCCAATAAACAACACAACGATGTAGGGAATGTTAGTAAAGTGACCGTATTGTCATTGGGGTTTGAACTGACCGGAGATATTATTTCCAAAAGCGATATACGAGCAGACGGGATTTTGGTTGGAAGTATTCGGACAGATAAAAAGGTAGTGGTAGGCGAAAAAGCTTCGATCACCGGAGATATCATTGCGGCAGAAATAAGTATCAGTGGGGAAGTGGTGGGGGATTTGTTTATCGACGGGGAAACCACCATTTATGCGACCGCCAAGGTTTCGGGAAATATTACCACACAACAAATATTTATCCATAAAGGAGCGGAGCTAAACAGCTTGATCCGAACGGTGGATGGAGAGGCTGTCAAATCAGCGGCAAAATCAAGTAAATTGAATACGGTAAGCAGAGAAGAACTTTATTCAATCATGGATGAAAAAAAATCCAAACAGATCAAGGAAGTGGTAAAACCTTTGACTACAAAGCGTGTCGAATCAAATTTTTATACGGAAGATTCAGGGTCAAAAGAAGAATTCAATCCTAATTTTCCACGGACCTGGTAGTAGTAAGAGAGGAAAAAATTGAAATAAAAAATGCCGACAGATCAAATTCTGTCGGCATTTTTCATTTCTTCCAAGATTATGGCAATAAAGTTAGCCAAAGATCAATTTGAAAAAAACTGAAAACATGTACAAATCAGACCTTGGAGAGAGATTGGTAGTCCCCATCTGTGAACCCGAAAAATACACCGATCCGAATTACTTATTCCGAAGGATTTCTGGATATGTCAGTAGTAGGGATATTGATTCATGCTTGGTGTTTCAGAATGCTGGAAGCAAACAATAATTTTATCCACCCTCACCTGCTTCGCCAAATACGCCTACCATATTCAACAAGACCAGTAAAATCACCACGGGACAAATCCATCGAATGAAAAACATCCAGGCCACTTTCGGGAATCCGTCAAAATTGGATCCTTTGCTAAGTTCATCGGCATAGACTTTTATTTTCTTCACCCAACCCGTATATAGACTCAGCATAAGGCAGATAATCACAACCGCCAAGGTTCCGAAGAAGAAATCCATCATGTCGAAAAATCCGGAAATGGGTTTACCGAAGAAGTTAAAGCTAAAGGTGTTGAAAAAGTTGCCCTTTACAGCTGCCAAGGATGAAGGGATAGAGAGTATCATGGCTCCGATACCCAAGGTCCATGCCGCTTTTTTTCGGCTCCATTTCCTTTCATCAATAAAGTAGGCAACAGGTACTTCCAGCATGGAAATGCTCGACGTCAATGCTGCCACAAATAACAACACGAAAAACATGGCACCTATGATATTCCCAAATGGTTGGATTTCATCAAAAACCTTCGGAAGCACATTAAATACTAGGGAGGGACCACCGTCAGGACTAACCCCTGGGAGTAGGGCGAACAACGCGGGGAAAATCATCAGGCCACCCATAAGTGCAACCATGGTGTCCATACCGGCAATCCAGCCTGATGATTGGACAATGTTCCCCTCTTTGGGTAGGTAAGATCCAAATGTAATCATCAATCCCCAGCCAACAGACATACTGAAAAACGCCTGTCCCAACGCGGAGAGAATGACCCGTCCATTGATCTTAGAAAAATCCGGGGAAAGATAATAGTCGATGCCTGCACCTGCACCTGGAAGAGTTACTGCCCTGGCAGCAATCAAAATGATGATAATGAATAGAAGCGGCATGAGGAATTTCGCTGCTTTTTCTATTCCCCCGGAAACTCCCCCAAGGACGATTCCGATGGTGATGAGTATAAAAAGGCAACACAATGGAATGACATACAGGGGAGTCTGTACAAAAACAGCAAAATCAACGGGTAAGTTGATCAATTCGGTGAAAATATACCCGATTGTCCACCCTGCTATGACCGAGTAATAGCTGAGGACCGCAAAACAAATAATCACACAAAGCACACCGGAACTTTGCCAAAATCTGTTTCCTCCGGTAACCCGGATTGCACCTACAGGGTTTTTTTGTGATTTCCTTCCAAGTGCTATTTCATTAAGAAGGAGTGGTAAACCTATTAGGATGACACATAAAATATAAACGAACACAAAAGCCCCCCCGCCGTTTTGGCCTGTGATGTATGGGAATCGCCAAATATTGCCTAAACCGACAGCCGACCCGCCAGCTGCCATAATAAATCCAAAAGTAGAACCCCATTGGCCCCTGGCGGGCACATTGCTTGCTTTTTGCATAAGATGTTGATGTAGGAATGGGAGACTATTCAGTCTAGAATTTTTGTTTGGCTAAATTAAATTGTTTTGAAACAATAGCAATCCCTTCTCCAAAACTTTTGGGCTCAAAACCTAATATTTTTTCTGCCTTCTCAATAAGAAGACCTGTTTTTATGGGTCTTTGAGCTACTTGATTAAAATGGGAAGAATCGGTTCGAATAATTTGATTCTTGTCTAGTTCAAAGTAGTCGGCTGTTAAGCTAGCCATATCATAAGGGGTGAGCAGGTCTTTTCCGGAGATATTGAATATACCTGTAGCCTTTTTTTCAACAACAAGTAAACAGCCAGCAGCTAAGTCTTCTGCCAAGGTAGGGGTGCGTATTTGATCATCAACCAAGGTAAGCTTTTTCCCCATTTCCAACCCATTCTTCACCCATAGTACTATGTTGGAGCGGGTAAGGTCATAGCCTACCCCATATACTAAGTTAGTTCGTATGATGGTCCAGTCGACTGTACTTTTCTGAATGGTTTTTTCAGTTTCAAATTTTGTCCAGCCATAATAATTCAACGGGTTTGGGAGATCATCTTCCCCATAAGGGCCATTTTTACCATCGAATACAAAATCCGTGGATATAAAAATCAAGTGGGTGCCATGCCTCCCGCACTCCGACAAAATACGTTCCGTTGCCTTGATGTTTTGTTCATAGCAAAGGTCTCTGTTTATTTCGCAGCGGTCTACATCGGTCATAGATGCAGAATGAATAACAAAATCGGGGGAATGGGTGGCAAAAAGGTGCGCTAACTCCTCTTCTTTGGTTACGTCAATGGATACATAAGTGAATTTTCCATCAAGTTGGTGTAGCCTGCTTAGCCCTCTTCCCGTCGCTATGATGTGCAATTGATCATTTTTAGCGCCTAGTTCCACCAATTTTTGACCCACCAGGCCATTGGCTCCCGTAATGATTACAGTTGTTTTATTTTGTTGTGTACTCATAGCCATATTCTTGGGTTATCTTCTTTTTATTTACTTCATTCACGTCCACCTGCATTATGACTGGATTTAGTGGACTGTCTCCGGGACCTGTTTGCTCTTCTGCAATTTTGTCCAGCACATCCAGTCCTTTTATGACTTTGCCGAACACGGTATAGGCATCATCAAGATGAGGGGTGCCTCCCACGGTCGTATATGCTTCAATTTGATTGGCTCTTTTTTCTGTCCCTAAATTTAAATTTATGCTGAAAAAACTTTCGAGGTCGGTTTTCTTAGAAAGCATAAGATTGTTCAAGCTGTCAAATTCTTGTTGTTGATACAACTGGAAATATTGGTCTCTCAGTTCCTTGTTGCTTTCAAGTTGGAGATATTTCATGAATGCTTCTTGCAATTTCCTGGGGTCAGTATTCAAGGATAATTCATCATAAACTTTTCCCTGCACGATGTAAAACTGACAGCCACTTGAGCTTTTTGAAGGATTGATGTTATCTCCTTGTCGGGCTGCGGACAGACTTCCCTTCACATGAAGGAGGTTGGGATTAAATTCGGCGGGAATGGTGTGCCACTGGTCTGGGGGCAAATTCTCTTTGCCAAAAACATCTCCGCCTTGAATCATAAATTCAGGAATGATTCGATGAAATTCTGTGGAATCAAACCTTCCTGCCCGAGCTAGCTGAATGAAATTCTCCTTGTGCTTGGGCGTATCATCATACAGGATGGCATACATGTTTCCGTGTCTGGTTTGGATGGTCACCAAATAATCTTTTTCAGTAGAGCAAGAGGCTGCAACAAGAAGTAACGCAAGCCAGAAAAATCCATCGCGCATTTGTTTCATTTATTTAAAATTGATTTAATTTCTATTAAAATATGGTCTCCACCTGCTGCTTTAACCTTGGCAGCCAACTCCTGTCCAATTGCCTCCGCGTTTGTTTTTTTGCCCGTCACGGATAGGGAAATTTTTTCGCTGCCGTCCAGTCGCACAATCCCACCAGTTAGTTGCAGCGTATCCCCAGATAAAGTTGCTAAACCAAAAATAGGTATGCTACATCCTCCGTCCATCATCTTAAGATAAGCCCTTTCTGCCTGTAAACAATATCCGGTATCCTTATGATGTACGCTTTTTCTGATGGATTCTTTTAATTCTTTATGCAATAGATTTGACGCTTCTACGGCAATGGAACCCTGACCTACAGCAGGGGTGAACTCGTCCAACTCCAATAGATGGTGGATTAGGTGATCATATCCCATCCGATGGATTCCCGCGTAAGCCAATAGCAGGCCATCGCACTGACCAGATTCCATTTTCGCAATCCTGGTCTGCAAGTTTCCCCTGACTTCTATGGTCCTAATGTGTGGGTAGTAATGCTTTAAAGTAGCAACCCTTCTGGTGGAGGAGGTTCCCAGCAGAATTGGTTTATTTTTATCCTGATAATCAATAATATCTCCATGACTGACGATTACATCATTGGGTTTTTCCCTTTCGGTAAAAGCGATGATTTCAAAGCCATCGGGAAGCGTGGACTGCATGTCCTTGGCACTGTGTACCGCAATGTCGATGGTACCTTCTGCCAGCTGGATTTCTAGTTCTTCTGTAAAGACTCCCTTGCTTCCTATTTTGGAAATGGCCACGTCCAGAATCTTGTCTCCTTTTGTGTCAATGACAACAATTTCTGATTCAAGCTTGCTTTTTGCGAGCAGGCCGGAAATGTGGTAAGCCTGATAAAGGGCCAATTTGCTCCCCCTCGTACCTATCCTGATTGGTTTCATTTAATTGGGATATTTTTACGTTTGATATTTTTATGATCAACGGAAGCTTCTATAAATTCAATTATTTTTCCCGCAATATTAATACCTGTTGCCTTTTCTATTCCTTCCAAGCCAGGGGAGCTGTTCACCTCCAAAATCAAAGGCCCCCTATCGGACTGCAAAAGATCTACCCCTGCTATCGAGAGTCCCAGTGCCTTTGCTGCATTTAGAGCCGCTGTTTTTTCTTCTTTGCTCAGTTTTATTACTTCAGCTTTTCCACCTCTGTGAAGGTTGGACCTGAACTCTCCTTCCGCACCCTGCCGTTTCATGGCACCGATGACTTTATTATTTACAATAAAAGCACGAATATCCGCTCCTTTGGCTTCTTTGATGAATTCCTGGACGATTATCCGAGCTTTCAGCCCATGAAAAGCCTCTATTACGGATTGCCCGGCTTTCTTGGTTTCAGCTAAAACCACCCCTAATCCCTGTGTGCCCTCCAATAACTTGATCACTAAAGGGGCACCACCCACCCGTTCCACGAGTTGTTTTTCTCCTCCTTTTGAGAAATTGGTGAAGGCTGTTTTGGGCATACCCAATCCTTCGCGGGAGAGAATCTGAAGGCTTTGTAACTTATCCCGGCTTCTGACGATGGCCTGGGACTCTACGGCGGAAAAGATACCGATAAGTTCAAACTGACGAACCACGGCGGTACCATAAAAGGTGACTGATGCGCCTATCCGTGGAATGATGGCATCTATGCCTGTCAACTTTTCACCTTTGTAAATAATGGAAGGTCCCTCTTGCTCAATTACAAGATCACATAAACTATGGTCTACAACCATGGCAACATGTCCGGCTTCTTCTATCGCCTTAAATAGCCTACTGGTCGAGTAAAGATGGGAATTTCTTGATAATATGGCAATTTTCATAACCTTTTGGGGATGGTTTTGGCGGCCTTTTGAGACTGATAGATAAGATCCACGTCTACCATATATCTGCCTTTTAGGAGCTTTCTTCCCAAAAGAATGGGGTTTTTCATGTCGGACCTGTCGGATAAGGTAAACTCTGCTTCAAATTCCTCGCCAAAAAGGGTGATCTTAGTCATTATTTTGTATCGGTCCTCGGCTTGACCAAAGGAATTTTTAACTTTTTTAGTCGTGTAATCGGTCGTACGTATAATCTTGCCGCTGTATTTTCTATGGGATTGGGGAAGGATTGTAAATGTAAGAACTTTATTCCCCAAATCATCCCTCTCCTCTTGTGCAAAATCAGAATGAATCGCACTTGTGTAAGCTCCGGTATCAATTTTGGCAGTAACCATCTTTAAACCCCACTCGTGAAGACTGATTTTTTCTTTTCTACCTATGATTTGCTTCATGGATTTCTTTGGTTTTTAATATAGTTGCCAGCTGAAGGGACAAATCCATGAATAGGATTTTAGGATTGGCGTTCCTTTCCAAATGATAGTGGGCATCACCTAGTTTGTCATATATCTGGAGGATCTTTGTCGAAGTAAGCGTATTACGGCCAAATTTCTCGATAAACTGAAGATCTTCGGGAGCGGCGCGCATGAGTTTCTTTAGCTGGCTGGAATCCAAGAGGCATTCTCTAAGCACATTGATTCCTGTCACCAGGAGGTTTCTTTGACCTTCCTTGCCTTGCTCGGCAAATCTGTCCAATCGATTGTTCAGTTCATTGATGTTAAGACTGTAACATTCCCGCATCCAATCCTTGAAATGGGCCGTGTTCTGATCTACCACCTGATCGGAGAGCCTATATGCCTCCCGGAGATTTCCGTCTGCCAGAGGGGTCAACTGATTGGCTACTGCCTGCGTGCAAATGCCGCTTTTTACCAAGTGTGTTTTTATTTCTTCATCAGAAAATCCCCGGATTGATACCTTCTGTGTTCTCGACAAGATGGTTGTCAGTAGTTGTTCGGGATGGTGGCTCACCAGAAGAAAAAGGGTTTTTTCCGGAGGCTCCTCCAAAATCTTTAATATGGCATTGGCGGCGAAGGGATGCATGTGCTCAGGGTACCAGATGAGGATTAATTTAAATCCCCCCTCAAATGACTTTAGAGAAAGCGTTTGGATCAATTGTTTTGCGGCAGCTTTAGATATACTGAGCTGCTTATTTATACCGATAGAATTTACCCAATCGTGCAAGTTGCCATACGGCTGATTCAATGTAAATGACCGCCATAGTTTTAGGATATCTACCTTTTTTTCCGGGTCTTCATCCCCTTCCTTATTCGATATGCTGGGGATGGGGAATGAAAAGTTCAAATCCGGATGAATCAGCTTGCCTGATTTTTGGCAGGAACCGCAGATTCCGCAGGAATCCTGCTCGTTGGGATTTTCACAGTTGAGATATGTAGCCAGGGCCAATGCCATAGGTAAGGAGGCACTACCCTCAGGTCCGTGAAAAAGCAGCGCATGGGCCAGATGGTCTTGGCGAATGGCTTGGATAAGTTTGCTTTTGGTTTCCTCTAGTCCCGGGATGGATGAAAATAGCATGCCTAATCTTTTCTAAATTAACAGTTTTAAAACGCTTTGTCCCAGATTCGATAGGGCCGTGTCAAATCAAAGACCCGTTGGATAATGGCCCGGTCTACTTCTTCAAAACTTTCTCCTTTAAAATCCATGGCTTTCCTCGCAGTGTCTTCAAATTTTTTAAGTATAAATGTGTTAAATCCCCCAACGCCGCCCCAGGCGAAAGAAGGGATAAGTTTTCTCGGGAACCCCTCACCAAATACGTTGGCCCCTACACCTACCACTGTACCGGAATTAAGCATAGTGCTAATCCCGAATTTGGCATGGTCACCGATAAACGATCCGCAAAATTGCAGACCAGTTTCGTTATAACCTCCTTTGGCATAATCCCAGACCCGGATAAGGCTGTGGTTGTTTTTAAGGTTTGAAACATTGGTATTTGCACCCAAATTGCACCATTCGCCGACTACGGAGTTGCCCAAATAACCGTCGTGGGATTTGTTGCTAAATCCCAAAAAAACCGAATTTGAAACCTCTCCGCCCACTTTGCATTTTGGGCCGATGGTGATGTCTCCCCGCATTTTTGACCCCATACTCAACTGGGCTCCCTCACAGATGGCGAAAGGACCCCTGATCAAGCTACCCTCCAGGATTTGGACATGTTTGCCAATATACACTGGTCCTGACTCCGCATTGATAATGGAGGCTTTAATTTTAGCCCCTTGCTCTATAAAAACAGCTGACTCATTGTAGATGTGTGTATAGGGGTCACTACATCCCGCGGATATCCGCCTTTTTGTGACTAATTGAAAGTCTTGGCGGATCTCCTCACCGTTGAATTGGAAAATATGCCACTTTTCAATCAAAAGCCGTATAGATCCAGCATATTGAAGCGCATTTTTGCGGGGGAGAAGACCTTCTTTGAAATCTGAAGGGGAGGCTATTTTCGCTGCTAAAAGATTATCATCTTTCCATAATGACTCCCCAAGTTTTAACTGTTGAATCGCAGCGACTAAGTCTTCATTTGGACATAAGCCTCCATTTATTAGAATGGACGGTTCATTTTTGAAGGGGAATTTTGCCCGCAGGTAATCTTCCGTAAAAAATCCGGCAGGCAACATAAGATGTTTTTCCCATTTTTCTTTGATTTTCAAAATACCGACACGAATATCCGCTACCGGCCTCGTGAAAGTAAAAGGCAATAAATTGCCCCGTATTTTTGAGTCATCAAATAAAATGATCTGGTTCATGGCACAAAAATAAAAAAGTCTGCCAGAAATACAGTTCCGGCAGACTTTTTCCCCATCAAAAAGAGGAAATAATTAATTTTTTTTATATCGCCTGTTGAATTTCTCAACTCTACCCGCAGTATCAAGTAACATTTTCTTGCCCGTGTAAAAGGGATGTGACGCAGAACTAACTTCTACCTTTACCAATGGGTAGTCTTTCCCATCTTCCCAAGTTATGCTTTCTTTGGTTTCAATGGTAGACTTGGTTATAAACTTAAACTCACTGGAAGTGTCTAGAAAAACCACTTCTCTGTAATTGGGATGAATTTGTTTTTTCATATGTAAAATGGACTTATCGCTTACCTCTTAAAATTGAGGGACAAATTTATTTCTTTTTACACCTGCATCCAAACCTTTCTCAAAGAAAAATCCTTGAATCTGGAAGAAAACCGTTTTAAGTAGAAATTTGACCTTCAAATGGACTACGAAACTGATAACTAAGAAGAAGATTGGTTATATTTACAGCAAAAATTTACCTCCCAAAGTGATTTATGACTAAATTTTTAATCGCACTTTTACTTGTCTCAGCGTTAAGTTTATCGTCCCATGGGCAAAGTGCATTTGCTCCTTTTTCGCGGGATTATTACCACCTGATCGAGCGGTACGAAATTCGAAAAGGATCACTGAGTTCAACACTTCATACGGGATTCAAGCCGTTTCGAAGAGACCATATTGCTGGATACCTGTCCGAAATAGACGAGGATTCCTCCCGCTTTTCAGGTGCGGATGTATTCAATTTGGAATATTTGAGGAAGGATAACTGGGAATTTGCAGCTAACGTTGCCCCGAAATCGATAAAGAAATTTCTGGGTGGGCTTTACGTCACCCCTGCTGATTTTTTTCACTATCGGGATAGCGTTTTTGATTTTCATCTCAACCCTGTTTTGTATTTCCATGGTGGAATAGAAAATGGTGAATCGGATAGGCGTTTCCGAAATACCAGGGGATTGGAAATACGCGGCAGCATAGATCGGAAAATAGGTTTTTATACTTATTTATCCACCACGGATTTGGTTTTCCCAACCTGGGTAAGAAGCTACACGCAGGCCAATGGCGCCGTTCCCGGAGAAGGGTTCTGGAAAAGATATGGGGAAAATGGGTACAGTTTTTTCTCCGCCACGGGATATGTCACTTTTCAGGCTACTGATCATGTGGGGTTTCAGTTGGGCCATGACAGGAATTTTGTTGGAGAAGGATACCGGTCCATGATTTTGTCGGATTTTTCCAATCCTTACTTTTTTGTGAAAATCAATACCAAGATATGGAAGCTGAACCTGACGAATCTTTGGGGTCAGATGAATGCGGACATCAATTATAACAGGGGATTCCCTACTGATGGGAGGTATCCCCAAAAATGGTTTTCGCACCATAGGCTGTCCGCTAACTTGGGCAAAAAAATCAATGTTGGCATTTTTGAATCAGTAATGGCGAATTCCTTTGACTTAAATTACCTGAATCCCCTCATTTTTTATAGATGGGTGGAGCATCAGCTCGGAACACCCGACAAAGTCATGTTGGGGACAGATGTAAAATGGAACCTCGTCAAGGGAATGCAGATCTACGGACAGTTTGCGCTGGACGAGTTTGTCTTCAATGAGTTTTTTGGCGTGACTGGCAAAAATTCCAGCCGCAACAAGCATGGGGTACAGTTGGGATATAAATACATAGATGTATTGGGCATTCCCAACTTGGATTTGCAACTGGAATACACCCAAGCCAGGCCTTTTACGTTTCAGGAAAAGTTTGATTACCAGTCTTTTACAAATTATAGGACACCACTCACCCACCCGCTGGGTGCCAACTTCAGGGAAGCGGTGGGGATCATCAGGTATCAGCCTATACCCAGATTGAACCTTCAGGCATTGGTCTTTTATCAGCACTACGGTAAAGATCCGGATGAAGAGGCAAATTTTGGAGGCGATATACTTAAAAACAGGACATCAACGAGTATGGGTCTCTTTGGTAACGTAATCGGGCAAGGTGTAACGCACAATGTGGCTATGGGAACCTTACAGGCTACTTATATGGTCCGTCATAATCTTTTTTTCGATCTGGGCTTTACCCAGCGAAATCTCAACATGGAAGGAACCGATACCAGGGAACAGAACCAATACCTTCAAGGTGCTCTCCGGCTGAATATCTCAAGGTATGACTATCATTATTGAATTATTGTAGGATTACCGGAAGGCTATGGCACAAATATTGGGGTAAGTTTTTCTAAGCTTTCAGTAGGTCAGCGCCAACGCCTTGGAATGGTGAGGACGTTTTAAAAAACTCCCATATTAACCTTTGACGAAGCGGCTTCGGCCTTGGATCCGGATTCAGAGAAGTTGGTTCAAGATGTATTCGGCCGTGCGGTGGCTAACCGTAACACGGTGGTGAATTTCCGCAAGGCTATCAATAATAATGCAAACCGACAAGATCTGGTGATAAATGAAGGGAAAATCGCAGATTGCGGAAACGATAAATCGTTGATCCCGAATGGAGGACTTTATAAAAAACTTTCTTCCATGCTGGTTGTTTAGTAACTTAGTGTTTTCATACCCAATTTTCTAAATTTATGAATAAGTCAAACAGTATATTTCAGTTGTTGGTTGCACTCTTTTTCGGAGTAGCCCTTGTTTATTTTCTCACCTACGATAGGATGTGGGATGAACCTTTGGCTTCTGATCAAGCTGTAGTTTGGTTTACCGTGGGTTTGGTTCTTTTTCTGATAAGTTGGGGAGTTAGCAACCTGTATGTGAATAAGTTAAACAAATCCGTATCGAAAGCTGAGTTGGAGAAAAAGGAGTTGAAAGCACTAATTTTTGATTTGGAACGGGAATTGAAAACAGGAAAACCGGAAATAAGAAGGCCAGATAGGAAGGTTGAAAGCTTGACACAGGAAGAAAAAGATCCATCTTCGATCAAACCGAGAGAAAATTTCAAATAATCTTTTTTTCTAACCCCCAATTTAGTATATTTTGAACACATTTTAGTTCAGACATTTTAATTGAGGATGGATGGTTGCGAAAACTTTTGGTAGTGCGGTATCCGGAGTGGACGCTAAGTTGATCACCATCGAAGTAAATGTAGGTCAGGGCACGAGTTTTTACATGGTAGGCCTTCCTGATAGTGCCGTCAAGGAAAGTCAGCAGCGGGTAGAATCAGCCCTCAAATTTTTTGGGTACAGGATGCCCAGGCAGAAAGTTGTCATCAACTTGGCTCCGGCAGACATCAGGAAAGAAGGTTCTGCCTATGACCTTCCTATTGCCATGGGAATCATACAAGCATCAGAACAAGTAATCTTTCCTTCTTTGGAAGACTATATCATTATGGGTGAATTATCGCTCGACGGCAAAATGCGTCCAATCAAGGGAGTTTTGCCAATTGCCATAGAGGCTAGAAAACGTGGTTTTCGGGGATTTATCCTTCCAAAGGAAAACGCCAAAGAAGCGTCCATTGTAAATAATCTGGATATTATCGGCGTGGAAAATGTCCAGGAAGCGATTCATTTTTTGGAAGGTAAAATGGACATAGAACCCCTTATTACAGATACGAGGGACATCTTTTATCATTCTATGGAAGATTACTCTTTTGACTTCGCGGATGTTCAGGGACAGGAAAATATCAAAAGGGCGATGGAAATTGCAGCTGCCGGAGGCCATAATGTGATTATGATAGGCCCTCCTGGTGCAGGCAAGACCATGCTGGCCAAGAGGCTTCCATCGATATTACCGCCCCTAAGCCTTCATGAAGCTTTGGAAACAACTAAGATTCACTCTGTGGCTGGAAAATTGGGTACTGAGGGCTCACTGGTCGCTCAGCGGCCATTCCGGTCTCCCCACCATACCATCAGTGATGTGGCCTTGGTGGGTGGGGGAGGCAACCCCCAACCTGGGGAAATATCTCTTTCCCACAACGGGGTATTGTTTCTGGATGAGCTTCCAGAATTCAAGCGTTCGGTATTGGAGGTG
>JBBQXZ010000051.1:0-24067 GCA_038209145.1 Cytophagales bacterium
TAATTCCTCCTCCATAAAAGTGACAAAACGGTCCACTTGTCCGACAGAAGGAGCGGCTATGGCAAAACCGCGAATGGGCAATACATTTTCTTGCGCAATCGAACTCGTCAGGATGCCTAGCAGCATCAATGCAATCAAACAGAGGCTATTTTTCATATTGTTAAAAGGTCTTGTATAGTTGGTGAAATACTGCCTATATTTTCAGCCTTATCTTAGATTTTTCCAGAAGACCGGTTATTGCTATTATAATCAATGCATATAGGAGGGATTTCATAATACCAATTCCACCGGTACGCAGCATCAGGGGTAGGGTAAATCCTGAAAGAGACAATAGGCTATAATGAATGTAAGGCAACAAATAACTAGTCAGTGTGCTGGTACCGGCAGGCCTGATCAATGAAAACCACTCCCTTTTCTTCCGGATTTCTACCAGCCAAATGAGTAGCATAAAGGTCAACATGGATACTCCCAGGCAGAGTGTAACCCAAGATGGAGAAGACCCCATCTTATGTATGCCCCATAAAGGACGCGTCAGTAGTCCAAATGTAATATTTCCCACTGCAAAAGTGATCAGGTAACTCCAAAAAGAAACAAGTTTCCCTTTTGCATACCACTCCTTGAAATAGATGGAAACGATAACACCTGCCATGCAAGTGGCTGGAGTTGCGCCATTATCGATAAGCCAAACGTACGGGCGGATATATTTAATGGCCTCCAACCAACCCAATTCCTCAAACACATTAAAGGCCAATAATGCCAAAAACATCACCCAGAGCCAATAAATATTCCCCCGGCACCATAGAAACAACAAAGAGACCACCAGATATCCCCAACCAATCAATCCCAAAATTCCCCACCAATGAAACCGCATCCACTCAGGATCTTCTACTGTACCCCCCCGGTAAAGAGCTGCAAGGACAATCAGGAGTACAATCCCCAAGGTTTGACATATTTTTTTGATCTGTGGATTTTGGTATTTGGAAAAATCCAACCAAACCAAAAAGAATCCAATGGTGATGGCAATTTGCCAAACTGGCTTAGGCAATATGGCCATTCCCGGATTATATGATTCCAAGTTGACATGGTAAACCCCCATAATTATTAGGGCAAGGGATCTTAGCAAGATATGTCCAAAAATGGCAGCATTGCTTTCCCCCTTCTTTATCCTGTTAAAAATGGCATGGGGAATGGACAGTCCGACAATAAATAGAAACATGGGAAACACCACATCAGCCAATCCCATCCCATCCACGGAACCAGGTACATGACCCAACCAGTCCGGAATTTCCCGAAGGGACCAAAGATCGTTGACAAAAATCATCAATAACATCGTCAGTGCCCGAAAGACATCGATGGCATACAGCCTTTTTGCCTTATCTTGTACTTCGTGAATTTCCATCTACGGCTTACTTTAGATTGGATTTGCTACCTGCGTTGGAAATCGTCCTGGACACGGACAATATCTGTTTCATCGGATGGATTTTCGGGGTCGGTATGCATCCATATCTCGGCTACTACACCCCAATTTTGCTTTCCCACCAACCTGTGCCGTTCACCTTGGCGAAGTCTAACCACTTCTTGCAAAACCATTGGAGCCAAATTCCCTTCCTGGTCGGTATCACTGCGAACAATGCCACCCTCACCTCCAATTAATTTCCAAACTTCTGCCCGTCTATGGTGATATTGCCAGGAAAGCCTCTTTTCAGGTGCCGCTAAAAGGATTTTCGGACTCAATTTATTTTGAAGTTGAAAATCTGAGAAAGCTACCTCACCGAAAAACTGCTTGCGGAAAGTATCTATTTGACCTTCATCTATTACAAAAAAACCTCCCCAAGGCCGGGATTTATCCTCATCGACAATAACATAACCTTGGCTTACAAGCCAATCCCTAATTTGGGAGAAAACCTCCTCTTTGGACCAATTTTTTTGAATATTCATAAACTAAATGTTTAAATTATAACCTTGAAATATAATGAAATAATCAATTACAGTTAAAAACTTCGCCATTTTTGACAGAATAAATGGCTTATGGGATTTCGCTATTTCAAACAGCCGCTGGCAGCACCTACCAATGCGGCATGCTCGCCCAGCTGACTAAATACTACCTGGATATCCAAGCTTTTTGCTATAAGTGCCTTGTGCATGGCAGGCACAAAGTACTTACACGCCTTTGCCATATTTCCTCCTATTACAATTTTGTCAATCCTTTGCAGGGAACAATGAACGGCCAAAAATTCGCCTAAATTTTGTCCAAAAATATCAAGTGCTTGCAGAGCTATTTCTTTCCAATCCGGATTCCCCATCAATTCTTTAAGACCGGATATATCGATTTGATGGGCTTGCTTTGCCCAATGGACAAACCAACCTGTTCCAAGGTAGTACTCGGCTTGACGTCCCTTGAAAATGGACGACCACAGGGCGGCATCTTCCGCCCAAATTCCTTTTTTATAAGCTGAACCCAATCCAGTACCCAGGGTAATTCCAATCAAATGCTGGCTGGCTGGAATTCGTTGGAACATGGCCTCGCCCTGTAAAAAAGAAGCTGCATCATTGAAAAATGAGATGGAGGTTCCCGGAAGATGGAGGTTATCCGACAAATATTCCCGCAAGTTAATGCCATAAATAGATCTGAATTTGCCCTGCTCTTTTAGTCGGGCAATGCCACATTCATAATCAAAAGGTGCCGGCATGGCTATTCCTATCCGTGTGTGCGGATGAATATCCATCTGTTCAAAGACTTTTACCCATGAGGTCAATATTTCATCCCTGGAAGCTAAAGAATCCACCTGTTTGCGGATAAGAGTTTGGGGGATAAGGGTAAAGTCAGCCGGGTTTACATAACTGGCAGTCATATGTGATCCTCCTATGTCAACACCAATTAAAGAATTATTCATAAGGTGGGTATGGTGCTTTTCATTTACGAATAACCTCCATGAAACTATCCAATTGGTGATAGTCCACAAATTCCAAATCGTAAGCCACTCGATTTTTAAGGTATTCGGTTCGGTTTATCGCTTTTTCAATATTTTCAACAAGCTTGCCTTCCTCCCCGCTTCTTGCCGCAATTATGGACAACCCATAAAACGGAAAGCCGTTCGCCAAATTAAATAATGCAGAATCCTCAAAGTTAACCATGGCCAAATAATAATCCCTGGCTAAAAGGTAAGCCAGTCCTTTGTTGAACAAATTAATCTCATTGCGTTCTGCTTGGTTCAAATGGATGGCGGCCAACCTATAGTCACCATTTAAGATGGAGGCGGCCCCCAGTTTTGCCTGATGTGATTTTCGGACAGATTCATGCTGCGAAAGGCTCATACTTAGAAAAAATTCCTGATAAGCTCCTATCCCATCACCGTTCATAAGCGTCACTAAGGCAAGGTTATAAGAGGAAAAAGGGTTTTCATATATACTGTTTGCCTGATAAAATGCTTCTTGGGCTTTTGTCAGATAGCCTAACTTCAAAACATTTTCAAAAGTCCTGTGGGCCAGATTGAGATAGGTAACTCCGAGGTTATTCCAAGAAAAAACGCTCGGATAGGCTCTAACCATCCCCTCATATAATTGGTTTTTCTCATTAAGCCGGGGTTCATTCATCGCTGCATAAGCCAAGTCCCCTTCAGTAAGTACCTGAGAAACGGCGTTGTTTTTTAGAATATGGTTTGCCATGACGGAAATTTCCATGGACGACAACCTGGTTATCGAAATCCCCTCCTCCAATCTCAAAAACCTGGGGAGAATATCCCTCCGAAAAAGTGTATATTGCGGCAATTCCTGAAACCTTCTTTCTTTGTAAGTAAAGTCTCCCTTTCCCTCAATTACTCGCAGGTATTGGCCCTTTTCCGCAAAACTCAACATGCTGGACCCCATGAGAATCATCCGTATATCGGACCATCCCGCCTGAAACATTCCCAAAGTTTCCCTTCCTGCTGTAGGGACATAGAGTCCAAGTTGCGGAATACCCCCGTCTTGATAAAATTGCCCAAACTGGGTAAGGGCTGGGGTGTTCACCATGCCCTGGGAGACAACTTTACTGGAACTTCGTTTTCCTTTTTCACGGTTTTTCCAAAACCCAACACCGTAAACTTCCAATTGTCCGTTTTCCATCCCATCTTGGTAAGGCATGGAAAGAGTGACTTTATTCTTGGGTATCTCAGAAGGAGGGTAGTCCTTACCCTCAAAGACTATTGCCTTGTCAAAAGCCTGAATTTTACGATCAAAATGAAATTCTGGGAATATTTTATAGGTGATGTCTTTGGTGATGATCTGCCGAGGAAGTTCTGCTTTCAATTCAAATCGGACAGAATCGCCATATCTTTCAAGAGTTTTTGGACTCACAATAATTTTTTGATTTTCAGCTTTTTTCATAAATTGCTGAAGACTACAGGATGACAGCAAAATTACGGCAAACAAAGTTTTACAAAAATTGGAGAAACAAGCAACTATCATGGGCGAATTTGTTTATCTTCAGAATTAGAAATTTTTATTTAATAAATATAATATTAGGAGACAAGTTATTATGGAAAAGGTAAAATTATTATTTCAGGAAAGTGCCTTCGGAGTCTGTTCAAAATTAGGGGAAAAACTTAATTTCCCCATAGACAGTATCCGACTCTTTTTCATTTACTCATCTTTTATAACGTTGGGCTCTCCCATCATTGTCTATGTAAGCTTGGCAATGATGATGAAGCTAAGGAAATATTTCCGGATGATGAACAATCCGGTATTATTTGATTAAGGTAACTGGGAAAAATATTTTTTCCCCTTTCCATAATACTCCCAAATGATGGAGAATACAATCGGACTGCGTGATGTTATGTTATTTCCACCAGAGTGGGGATGGGTGGCAAGGAAGTGCCTTTGAGAAAAAAAGCCAAAATAGGCCCTTATTACCGCAAAACTATGCGCCGGTCCCAAAGTAAACAATAAGTGAATCATTGCCCCTGAATCCAGCACAAACCGAAAGAAAAGAAGTTTGTGAAATTTTGTCCGACTCAAGTTCTTATAAAGCATAAATAGACTATTTCGAAAGTTGAGGTAAGTTTTTTGGGGATGACTTCGGTTTAATGTACCACCGCCTAAGTGATAAACGGTCACCTTTGGATTGGCGAATATCTGATATCCCCTGTTTCTTAATCTCCAGCACAGGTCAATTTCTTCCATGTGGGCAAAAAAAGCGGGGTCAAATCCACCGTCGAGATGAAACTCCTCAGCACGCACGCAAAAACAAGCACCCGAAGCCCAATCAACAGAAATCGGCAAATCATATTGTCCCTCGTCTTTTTCTAGGGAATGCAAAATTCTTCCCCTACAATACGGATAGCCGATCGTATCCAAATATCCGCCTGAAGCCCCCGCATAGTCAAAGCTTACTTCATCGGAAAGGGATATAATTTTAGGTTGAGCCACAGCAATATTGGGATTTTTATCCAAAAAATCTATCATCCCCAGATCCCAGAATGGGCTGACTTTGACGTCCGAATTAAGAAGCAGGTAATAATCATACCTTCCCTTCAGCTTATCAAGTCCTTCATTGTATCCACCGCTATAACCCGAATTTATTGTCAAAATGACACGATCAACCTGGGGATAGTTTTCTTCCAAATAAGCCATGGATCCATCTGAACTGGCATTGTCCACTACGACAATGTCATACGTGCTGCAAGCAGTCACAGAAGGCAAAAACCGCTTAAGCATATCCCTGCCATTATAATTTAGTATAACTATGGCTGCTTTATGCATTAAAACATATTTCCAAAATCCATTCCTGGTATATTGGGCATCATTCCTTCGGTGGCACTTTTCATTTTATCCTTGATTTTCAAGTCTATAGCTTCCAGTGCGGCATTTGTCGCGGCGACTATCAGGTCTTTCATCATCTCCCTTTCCTCCGGGGTGATAAGGGATTCATCAATTAATATGTCCAACACCCTTCTTTCACCGTTGACTATTACCTTTACCATGCCTGCCCCGGCTTCTCCCTCCGCACGTAAATGTACCAATTCTTGCTGCGTAGTCTTGATTTTGGCCTGAGCCTCCTTGACCTTATTCATCATGGACATTATATCGAACATAAGCGTATATTATTTCCTGCAAATATAATTTTTTCCAACAGACAATTGACTAAAGAAAGAATATTTATGCGCCCAGAGCTGCTGCCACATTGCTAAAAGTCTCATAAGCGACAAAAATTGAGGATATTACAAAACTATGGAAATGATTAGCCGTATTATACTATATGGAAATTTTACCCACCCTAAAATCAACCCAACTAACATGGATGTACATCCCACAGAAAAAACAGTGCTGAAAATTGACAAGGAATCTATCAAAGACCTCTCTTTTTCAAAGAAGGAAGTACTCTTGGAAGCCGATGCATTGATGATGAGAAATCACGACCTGCACCGGGCACAAATATTAGGAAACCTCTCTAGAGGCAAAGTTTGTATTTGGTTTGAAGACGCAAATCAAAAAAAGTATCAGGTGGAAACAACAATTTGGGCGGTAGGTCCTCAATTCATTACGCTCAAGGGGGGGACAGCAATACCCATCAATTCCATTTTTAAGGTTGATTGACCAAATTGAATACCTGGTTTAATATCTCCCCTGTTGGGGAGATATTACATTTCTAACATGTTCACTACTTGCTCCAATTCCATCTTTTCCTGTGACCCCGAGACCATGTTTTTGAGGGTAAGTTTCCCCGTTTGCATCTCTTCGGATCCGATAATGATCACAAACGGGATATTTTTTTTGTCCGCATAGGTAAATTGTTTTTTGATTTTTGCCGACTCCGGATAAATTTCCGCAGGTATTTTCTTATTCCTAAGTTCTTTAAGAATTTTGAGTCCGTATAATTTTTCCTCTTCTCCAAAATAGGCTATCATCACTTGAGTTGAACGTTGTGTGACTGACCCAAACAGCCCCAGTTCCTCCAAAACGTCATAAATACGGTCTACTCCAAAAGAAAAACCAACCCCAGAAACATCCGGTAACCCAAAAACACCCGTAAGATTATCATACCTTCCTCCGCCACTTACCGATCCAATGGACACATTATTTACTTTGACCTCAAAAATCGCCCCTGTGTAGTAAGACAATCCCCTGGCTAACATGGGGTCGATGGTTATAAACTCCTGGGATTCTCCCAGCGCAGCCAACAGGCTGAACACCTCCGCTAATTCTTGCAAACCCTTCATGCCGATTTCACTTGTGCTTAAAAAACCACCTAGAAAATCCAGCGTTTCCCTGTTAGCAGCATGCTGCTGATTGACAATAGGTGAAAGCTTTGAAATAGATCCGGCATCAAAGCCACGTTGGGAAAGCTCTTCTTTTACTTTTTCCCAACCAATCTTGTCCAGCTTATCTATAGCCGTACATAAATCCTGTTCTTTACCCGGCTCGCCGATCGCCTCTGAAATCCCTGTTAGGATCTTTCTGTTGTTAATTTTAACCGTATAATCTTTTAGGCCAAAGTCCTTAAATACCCGCTTGATCATGATGAGGATTTCCGCTTCACATATCAGGCTATCCGTTCCTACAACATCGGCATCACACTGATAGAATTCCCGATATCTTCCCTTTTGGGGCCTGTCTGCCCGCCATACCGGCTGAATCTGGAATCGTTTGAAAGGAAATACAAGGTCATTTCTATTCATGACCACATAGCGGGCAAAGGGGACAGTAAGGTCGTAGCGCAATCCTTTTTCTGCTACCTTGGGCAAGACCAACCCGATACCTCCTGTCACATCTTGCGGGGCAACATCTTTCAAAAAATCCCCACTGTTGAGGATTTTAAACAAAAGTTGATCTCCTTCGTCACCGTATTTTCCGGTTAGCGTGGAGAGATTTTCCATGGCTGGGGTTTCGATCTGCTGAAACCCAAAAAGGTTGAACGTATCTCGAATGGTGTCCAAGATATAATTTCTTTTGGCCATTTCAGATGGTCCAAAATCTCTAGTTCCTTTTGGCAATCCAGGTTTCTGTATGCTCATTTCATTGAAAATTTGCCCAAAGTTATAAAAAAACACCACCAATGCCTTTCCATTTTCGTAAATCCGGGGGAAATCAAAAAGTTTTTATTCATGGTGGCACCGTGATTTGCATTATATTCCCTATCTTTGCCCCTCATTTGAAACAACTTGTAATCCCGAATAAAGATGGCTGTTACTACTTTAAAAAGAAAATTGAGAAGAAAAAGACAGAAACAAAATACCAGAGTGCTGAAAATCAAACAATTAAGCGCTCAACCTGTCATTAGAAACGTAGACGTGGAAGAAATTAAAAAAGGCTTTTCTGAATAGCAATAATTCAGCAGGGCATTTTGGTTTCCGGAATCAAAGACTTGATTCCGGAGATTTTCCCCGCCTGCCCAATTCCACCACACACATATTTTTTACTTTTCCTGCATCAAGTTCAAAGGTCAACATCGTCTTCATATGATGAAATCCCTGGTCACCAATAGCTCCCGGGTTCACGAATAGGCACTCGAGTTCCCTGTCATAGACTACCTTACAAATATGGGAATGACCACAGACAAATACATTGGGTTTGAGTGATTGGATTTTCGCCTTAATCCCTTTGGCATATCGGGGAGGAGTACCACCGATATGAATCATCAGAATCCGCATCCCTTCCAATTCAAAAAAAAGCTCAGCGGGGTGTTTTTGCTGCAAGGGATGATCATCAATATTTCCGGTAATAATTCGCTTTACGCTGTCCATTGGTAAGCGATGCAGGACATCCTCCTGTCCGATATCCCCGGCATGCCATATTTCATCCACATCCATAAGGTGAGTAAGCGCATGCACATCCAAATGGCTGTGCGTATCCGAGATCAATGCTATTTTTTTCATCGTGTGCGTTTAGAAAATGTAATACTTCAATTGAAGGCTTTTCATGCGGATTGACAGGACAATAATAAGTCAAACATCCCATTTGATCAACATCCCGACTTCACCAACTTTTCTTTAGAAAAAGAATAAAGCAGTTAATTACAATTGTTGACTTGGTAATTGATGGATTCCTTTCTATTTTTACGACCATAGAAAATTTTGCATGTAAATGAAAGAAATACAATTTAGAGACGCCATACGGGATGCGATGTCCGAAGAAATGAGAAGGGATAAAAATGTCTTTCTTATGGGAGAAGAGGTGGCTGAATATAACGGTGCCTACAAGGCCAGTCAGGGAATGTTGGATGAGTTCGGACCTAACAGGATTTATGATACTCCCATTTCCGAGTTGGGTTTTTCAGGTTTGGGAGTAGGTGCCGCTATGAGTGGCCTTAGACCGATCATCGAATTCATGACTTTCAACTTTTCGCTTGTAGCCATTGATCAGATTATAAACTGCGCTGCCAAAATGAGATCCATGTCAGGCGGCCAATACAGCGTACCTATTGTATTCCGTGGACCTACAGGCAATGCCGGCCAACTTGGCGCAACCCACTCCTCCAATTTCGAGAACTGGTTTGCCAACACACCGGGACTCAAAGTGGTGGTACCCTCCAATCCTTATGACGCAAAAGGACTTTTGAAGGCTTCCATTCGGGATAATAATCCTGTAATTTTCATGGAATCAGAAGTGATGTACGGCGATAAGGGAGAAGTGCCGGAAGGGGAATACCTGTTACCCTTGGGGGTTGCGGATATCAAACGAAAAGGAAAAGATGTCACGATTGTCTCATTCGGAAAGATCATCAAAGTAGCCTATGAAGCTGCGGAGGTTTTGGCCAAAGACGGCATTGAAGTTGAAATCATTGATTTACGTACTGTCAAACCAATCGATTATGACACAGTAATTAAATCTGTAAAAAAGACGAACCGATGTGTGATAGTAGAAGAAGCCAACCCCTTGGCGTCCATTGCCACAGACTTGGCCTTTAACATTCAACGACTGGCTTTTGATTATTTGGATGCCCCCATTTTGAGAGTAAATTCCATGGATATTCCGTTGAGTTATTCTCATGTCTATATCGAGGCAACTCTTCCCAATGCAAAGCGTACTATTGATGCTGTCAAAAAAGTTTTATATAGGGATTAAAGTTTTAGCTTCTTATTAATGTATTAAAAAAGGCACCGTAAAAATTACGGTGCCTTTTTGTTATTATACCCATCAATAATCAATTTTCAATCATAGTGCCGCCGCCACCCTCTTTGAGGTCTTCGTTGGTAACTCCTCTTTTCTTTCGACGCGGACCATTTTGAACGCTAAGTTTACCTATTCTGTATGAGAAATTGATTTTGAAATTCATGTTTCTCAGTGAAGTAATGCTTTGCTGCATGATAGTCGGCGTGAACAAATCATTTTTGATTCTAAATTCTGTCGTGAAGAAATTTTCAGCTCCAAATCCAACTGTTCCCCGCTTTTCGTTGAACTGCTTGTTTAGACTTAAACTGTAAATCCCAAATCCGCCCGCATTACCCTGCAACTGGACAGATCTACCGCGGTAGAAAGAAAACAGTTGTAGCTGCCAATCCTTGGGAAGGGTATAGTTACCAAATATTCTACCACTGACAACAAAACCCTCATTGGCGGCAGCATAAAGGGGATCCTCAAGTCCGTTATCAAGTTTGGCATAAAAGGTATCCACACTGCCGTTGATGGAGAATTTACCGCTAACGTTTACGTTGGAGAACACGCTAAGTCCAAATGCCTGCTCTCTTCCTATATTTTCATAGGTGGTAAAAATTATGTCATCGTCCTGAACAGTCCTAAGGGGCTGAATGGACCCTGTGGTATTTCGGTAAAACGTGGTGAAGTTCAGCGAGGACCCTTTGATAAAGGTGCTGTAGGACATCTCATAATTATCCGTCAATTCAGGATCTAGCAAGGGGTTGCCCTGCGTAATCTGTAAGGGGTTTGCCGCCTGAATGTTCGGATTGAGGAACGTTAGCGAAGGCCGTTGAATTCTCCGGTTATAGGCACCTTTGATCATGTTACCTTTGCCAAGCTTTCTTCCGATATTTACGCTTGGGACAAAAACACCGTAATCCGGTATATCCGCGGGCAATTCAGAATTCCTAAAATCAGCCTGGATGGTTGTGTACTCATACCTTAAACCAGCCTTAATTGTGTAATTTTCCAAAAACCCTTGTGTGTATGATAGATACCCCGCACTCACATTTTGGTCGTAGGTGAATTCGTTGGAAAAAACCGCGTCCGTCACTTCTTCGTAAGGCGCACCTACTCCATCCGCGACAAAGAAACTGAAATCACTTACAGCTTTCCGAAGGATATTTTTAGCTCCATATTCCAGAATTTGATTTTTACCATCTCCCAGGGGAGAAACATAATCGAGCTGTATGGTAAATTCTTCGTTGATACCATCGTTGTCATTTCGTATCCGTCTTGCTATCTGATCAAAGCTTGCATTGTAAAGGCTATTGGTAAAATCATTCGTTAGATTATTTCTACTGTAAAGGGTAGATATGGCAAATTCTTTTTGTGGTTTCTCATAGGTTTTGGTATAGTTCCAGTTGAAGTCAATGGAATTGGACAGATTGTCAGTTCCTACATCCCGAAGGAGTGAACTTAACAATGCCTCTTCCCGATAGGTATCAGTCAATAATCCGTCTTGGTTGCTCCGCATGTTGCGGATACCTGTACTCAGAGAAGCCGTCATGAAGTTAAACTTGTTGATATCAAAATCCCACCCCAAGTTGTACCTGCCAAACAACATGTTGTTCCGCGTGTCGGCTGACTGAAATATCCGCGTATTTATACCAGTTGGATCTATCAACGTTTGTGCGTTTTCGAAAGAACCCAAAATATTGTATCCCGACCGGCCAAATCCGCCTAAATTCCATCCCATTTTACCTTTTTTCGCACTGGCATTAATCCCCAAATTTGAGCCCCGAAGCCCTGCACTGCTGTTGATATTCAAAGAAAAACCTTGAAGTTTGGTCTTTTTAGTAATGATGTTTATAACACCGCCAGTTCCTTCCGCATCGTATTTGGCAGAGGGGGATGTAATCACCTCAACGGATTTTATTTCTTCGGCGGGAATCTGCTTGAGTGCTTCCGCAATGTTGTTCGCTACGATGGCGGATCGTCGTCCATCTATCAAAACCAAAATATTACTACTCCCCCGCATGGATACATTTCCGTCGAGGTCAACCGACAACATCGGCACCCTTCTCAATACATCGGCAGCATCTCCTCCAATAGTAGTGAGGTCGAATTCGGCATTGTAAATGGTCCGGTCTACTCGTTCTTCGATAAGCTGCCTTTGACCCTGAACAACAACCTCCTGAAGTCCTACAGATTCTTCCTCCAAAAATATCGACCCAAAATTAAAAAAATTCTCTCGGTCCGAAACTGTAAATTCCTTTGGTTCAGCCGAAGAAAAACCCAAAAAGGAAACTTTTAATTTATATTTACCATTTTTAAAACCTGTTATAAAAAACTGTCCGGAATCATCTGCCACCGCACCTGCGATGTTTTTTTCGGTCTCTCCGTCCAACAAAATAACGGATGCATAAGAAACAGGTTCTTGGGACTGCTTATTCAGGATTTTCCCCGTTATCTGATATTCTTTTTTATCTGTTTCTTGCGCATTTACCCAAGCGGTAGACAATAAAAACACCCATAAGGCCAATAAAGTAAAATTTTGCGTTTTCATAATAAACTTAACAATTGAAATAGTTGGATTCATGCCCACACAAAACAAGTCAAAATTCCCACGTGATAAAAACGTACTAGATAGGACAGGCAATTTCCTAGACAAAAGGCACATAATTTCATATCAAGTGAAGATCAGTCTCATTCCCTCCTGTTCATAGGTGGAATTGAGCCTTCTATAGACACAAACAGTCAAACTGCCTATTAAAGGTCAAGTTTTCAGAACTTTACCCTAAGTTTGCAAGTATATGACGGTTGGTGAAAAAACAGGTATAAGGTAAAGGAACTGCTGATAAATGGCTTTTTCCCTGCTAAGTTCTCTACCTAAAAGAATCCGGTCTTGACTATATAAAAACATGAATGCATCGATGAGACCAACCATTTTCAGGAAAAACCTAACCATTGTATTACACCTTTTAGCATGGCTGTTGATTGCCATTGCTGTATTTATCATCAATCCACTTTCGTGGAGGGTGGATTTGCCATTGGAATTTTGGGTCAAACAGGTGATTGTGTTGTCCATTTTGATCTTGTCCTTTTACGGCAATATTCTCTTTATGGTCCCGAAGTTTTTATTTGTGGGCAAAGTTTGGCAGTATTTATTACTGGCTGTCATCATCGGTACCCTATTTCTCGCGGTCACCCACTTGTATGAAGATTGGGTAAACTTCCCCAAACTGATGCATGAAGCCTTTCGCCCCAACTTGCCTTACGAATCGAAACCAAGGAATTATACCTGGGATATTGTTTTTTACCTGCAATATGCCTTGAGTATAGGCGTCAGCACCAGTATTGCCGCAGTCCAGAAATGGCAGACGGAAGATGGAGTAAGAAGGCAATTGGAAGAACAAAAGATCAATTCAGAGCTATCCTACTTGAAAGCTCAAATCAACCCCCACTTCTTTTTCAACACCCTAAATAATATTTACTCGCTCATCAATTTTGACGTTGAGGAGGCGAAGACTGCCTTATTAAAGCTTTCCCGGATGATGCGATATGTGCTATATGAAACGGAGAAAGACATCACGCTGCTCAGTAGTGAAATTAATTTTGTCAATGACTACATTTCACTCATGCAAATGAGGGTGTCTGAAAAAATAAAAATGGATATTTCTATCGCGGAAAAATTTGATGACATCGTGATTGCTCCCATGCTCTTGCTCCCTTTTATAGAAAATTGTTTCAAACATGGCATCAGTTCGAGCAAGGAAAGCTTTATCCAAGTCCGGATAGGTATCAGCGGGAAGCGGTTGAAACTGGAAACCACAAACAAAATCATCGCAAAAAATCAAGCAAGTCCCGAAACCAATCAGAAGGGAATTGGGATGTCCAATACAATAAGAAGGTTATCTTTGCTATATAAAAACAGGCATTCCCTTCATATCGATGATTCTAATCCTGAAAATGAGTATAGGTTACTGCTAGAGATTGATTTAGGTTGAACTAATCCTGTTAAAAACATATTTTTGAATACCAGAGGTACTGACATGTTTGATAAAAAGATCAACTGTATAGCTGTAGATGACGAGCCGTTGGCCTTAGCCTTACTCACTAAATTTATAGCGCAAACTCAATTTTTATCTCTTGAGGGAAAATTTGACAACGCAATTGAGGCATTGAATTATTTAAACAAAAAAGCCGTCGACCTTATTTTTCTGGACATCCAAATGCCCGATCTTACCGGCATGGAGCTAGCAAGGATCCTTCAAGGAAAAGCCGTAAATCAACAGCCGAAGATAATTTTTACGACTGCCTACAATCAATTTGCAGTAGAAGGGTATAAGGTAAGTGCAATAGATTATTTGTTGAAACCATTTTCTTATGAGGAATTTTTAAGGGCCAGCACCAAAGCTTATCAGACCTTTGATTCTCCTATCGCCGATGAAGAGGAAAATAAGTTGCCCTATATTTTTTTAAAAGTGGAATATCAACTTCAAAAAGTGTTTCTGAAAGAGATTATCTGTGTAGAGGGCTACAAAGATTATGTCAAAGTCCATCTAACGGGAAGACCACATCCCCTTCTGTCCCTTACTTCTTTGAAGAATATGGAAGAGATCCTTCCAAAAGATCAATTCATGCGTATTCATAGGTCATATATTATCTCTTTGGATCAAATTCAGTCAGTAACGAGAAATAACGTTAACTTGGGTGACATCAATATTTCTGTAAGCGATTATTATAAAGACAATTTTTTAAAATTTATGGAAAAATGGATGAATTAGGTTTTTTGCCCTGGTCTTTGATCTATTATGGGTGTAGAAAACAATATTTCCTGTTTCTTCATATAGGTAGTGTTTAAACCAGCCAACAGGTTAATCTGGTTCAAAAGATCCTTGGTTTGGAGAAGAAATTTTAAACATTAAGCGGACTCTTGCGTAAATAACAGTTGTGTTTGTACACCTATTTTATTACTAAAATTAGAAAAATCATGAAAAAATTATGGATTGCAGTTATTGTTTCATCAGTTATTTTTAGTTGTACCAGCCGTTCTGGTGAAGACAGGTTCGTTTTCGAGGAGGAACAAATCTTAGATATGGAGACAGGTGATGAATATTATATCAATAAGTTGGATACGCTTACCGTAGTGAACATTCAAGGTGAATCGAGTGAAATCGTTGTCACTGCTGCCCCATTTTCGGATAGTGAAGAATTGAACAAAATGATGGTTGCGTATAGAGAAAAGTTAACGACAAGAAAAGACATCCTTTTGAAAGAACAAAAGGAAAAGATTAAAGCGGAACGGGCCGAAAGGTATTCCGAATACGATGATCAGGAGTTATTGACCCTATTTAATAAAATGCACAAAGAAGATAGCCCATACGAACAACAGATGGATGTAATTACCGAACTGGTTCAGAGAGATGCGGTGTTGGAGACCGATGCTGCCAAGCTTTTGGAAGTCGACAATGTGATTCTCGATTTTGACATTGATTATACCCTATCCGAAGAGTCGGAATAAAAAAAGCCTCGCAATGCGAGGCTTTTTTTTTATCTTCTCCCCAGCTTTTTGGGGCTGAGTGCGGTTAATGCATTTTTGGCACCGCCCATAGTGTTCATTTGCTTCATCATTTTTTTCATATCCGAAAACTGCTTCATCAAATTGTTGACTTCCTGAATAGTTCTGCCACTCCCTGTGGCTAAGCGTTTTCTACGGCCCCCGTCTATAATCGAGGGATCTTCACGTTCTACAGGGGTCATACTCCGGATAATGGCCTCAATCGGCTTGAAAGATTCATCATCAATGTCCATTCCCTTCATGGCTTTTCCCATACCTGGTATCATCCCCAAAAGATCCTTGATATTACCCATTTTCTTGATTTGCTCCAGTTGGGATATAAAATCGTCAAAATTAAATTGATTTTTTCGGATCTTGGAATTGATTCGTTTTGCCTCATCTTCATCAAAAGATTCCTGGGCTTTCTCGACCAAAGACACTACATCCCCCATACCTAGGATACGCTGGGCCATCCTGTCCGGATAAAAAAGATCCAGGTTATCCATTTTTTCTCCAGTGGAGATGAATTTGATTGGCTTATTTACTACGTGTCGAATGGATATAGCCGCTCCTCCCCTACTATCACCGTCAAGTTTCGTGAGGACTACACCATCGAAATTAAGTCTTTCGTCAAAACTTTTTGCTGTATTGACTGCATCTTGTCCAGTCATGGAATCCACTACAAAAAGCGTTTCGGAGGGTTTAATCTTTGCCTTCAACTCAGATATTTCATTCATCATGACCTCATCCACCGCCAACCGGCCTGCCGTATCTATAATGACAGTTTTCTTGCCTGTTCTTTTCGCATGTTCCAAGGCGTTTTGAGCAATTTCAAGTGCGTTTTTATTCTCGGGTTCGGCATATACTTCTACACCTATTTGAGTTCCAAGTGTTTTGAGTTGCTCGATTGCTGCGGGCCTGTAGATATCGCAGGCTACCAATAGCACCTGTCTTCCTTGCTTTTTCAGGTAAGTGGCTAATTTGCCGGAAAAAGTTGTTTTACCGGATCCTTGTAGTCCGGAAATCAAAATGATGGCTGGATCCCCTTTGAGATTTATATCTTGTTTGGTACCTCCCATGAGTTTGGTCAACTCCTCTTGGGTAATCTTTACCAATAGTTGACCGGGCGAAACAGCAATAAGCACATCTCTCCCTATTGCCTCCTCCTTAATTTTATCCGTTACTTCTTTTGCGACTTTATAATTAACATCCGCATCTATCAAAGCCCGTCGGATTTCCTTAATAGTGGTTGCAACGTTGATTTCAGTAATTGACCCGGTACCTTTGAGTGTTTTGAAGGCCAGGTCTAGTTTATAACTAAGATTGTCAAACATTTTCTATACCATTGTTTAAGTCACAAAAATAAAGAAAAAAACTTCTTAAAATTGAACGTGGTGGATTTAATCCCAGTGAAGGATCGCAGAGATAAGGCCTGGACACGGAATTCTTCCTATAATGCAAGTAAACACAACGGTTCGCATTCAGTTTTTTTTTAAAAACCACACTCAAAAAGAAGTAGAATTATCCCACAAAAAATTTGGATCTCATCAATATTTAGGAAATCGGTTCACTATTTAATTTTTTTTTGGGCAATTTCACAAAAAAGTTTCTCCCAAGAACAGCCCATTTTTGAGGCGATTGCGTATATTGGTTGAAAAAAATGCAAAAAGATGTATTTACCATGCAAAAATACCCCGATTAGGGTATTTTTTTGCTTAAAAAAAAATTGTTACTTACACCCTGAAAAATAGCTTAACAAGCAATAGCTAAAAATCCGATAAGCCCAATGAATATCAGGCAATTGTCTTAAACCGAGAATACTTGGCAGATATAATTCTCAAATTTAAAAACATATAAATTATTCTTGTTAATATTGTTATTAAATAACTCAACCAAGATAAAATAAACTTAAAAATAAAAAAAAATGACACAAAAATATACGCCCTTATTTATCCCCATCGTTAGCTTCCCGGATCATTGTAGAAGTTTGAGTCCTGTCAACTTGAGACCACTTAATGAACTGATTCACGAGATGGAATTAAAGTTTTACAAGGCAGAAAAATTGCTGGGGATCATTAATTTTGTTGATACCCCTTATGAAGTATTGGATCTCAAAGGCATCCATGTAAGGCTTCTGGATTTAGTATTGAAGTTAAGACTGGTGCCACTGTTCGACTGGCAATCCTGGAGGTCGGAAGGAGAAAATTATTATGCCCAGCCAAACAACCTGTATGGATTGGATGCTGAAACGTTAGGAAAGATCATGACTGTACTTTTGCGATCACAATCACTCTACGAACCCAATTTTCTAGAGAAAAAAATAAAAGACCGATTTGTCTTACACTTGCTGAAAGCCATAATTCAATCAATAGAAAACGGAAGATTTTCTACTTCCAAAGGAGATTAGTTTTTGTAAAGAACGTTAATACCCAAAATCAATTTATCATTTCAAAAAAAAGAAAATCAATTCATTTCTCTTCATGAAAGCGCCTGTGACTCTTCATAGTTGGTTACCATACTTTTTAACTCCTATCGGAGGAATATTTTAAATTAATAAATTAATTTTTATTTTAATTTAGTTAACTTGGCATTTAAAAAACAATTAATTAGCTGTGAGGTTCGTTTTATAGCTTGTTAAGAAAAGAATGCCTATTTGTTGGAAAATATTTATTCTCTAAGAAATATGGCAGTTTATTTCGTAATTTATATTATTCCTCACGAATAACATTGGCCATAGTGCTAAATACCAAACTTTACGGTCAGATTATGGGACACAATAGCCACAAAATAATTTCATTATTTTTGGTTTTAGGCCTAATAATCTTTCTACATCCTATTCGGTGTTATTCACAGCAAGACACTACGCCCAAACTTGTCTTATCCTCAACGCCTGTAACCTGCGGTGCCGACGGGGGCATAATTGGTCAATTATCTAACGCTGAAGGATGGAGTAACGCTTTATACAAACTTTATTTTTTACCCAACCGACAATCAATTTTCCAAAGCAACAGTACCGGCCAGTTTTCGGATTTGGTATTGGGAAATTACCTCATGATATTTTCTGGAGATTTTGAAGGCAAAAAAATTGAAATTGAAGGCGAAATATCCCTAATCTCAGATTATGAAGGATTGAGTTTTAGCCTTCTTTCTCAAAATTTATGTGCCGAAGATGACGGCAAGTTGGAAGTTATCATCCAAACGGGTGATGCCACCTTGTATGAATTGACCGGTCCAGTTGACCGTCAACCGCAACCTTCCCCGCTTTTTGAAAACCTGATTGCAGGCGCCTATACCGTTATCGTGACAGACGTCTGCGGCGCGAGGCTTTCCAGAAATTTCCAAGTGTTTCGACCCATTCTGGAAATTGACTTGGCTAGAAGGGTCTTCAATACTTTTCTTCCCTCCTGTGACCAAATAACAGTATCACATGGATTACGCTCCCTGAATGCAGATGTAGAATTCCCCTTGCAGGTTTCCTTTACAGTCTATGACCCAAATGGTCAAAACGCGGAAGTAATTTCTCTGATCCTTGAAGAAAATGACCTGGTTGACAATTTATTCCATGCTGATATTCCATTTTACCATGGCCAAGCTTACACCTATGACCTCTCTATAACGGACAATTGCGGCAATTCCGCAACTGCGTTGAATAACACCGTCAATTTGGGGATTACTATTTCCAATGACTTGAGGTGGGGGGCCGGGCAATGCGGTCAACGAAGACTATCTATAAAACCCAGAAATCTTACCGCTCCCTTCACCATCACATTCCAAGAATTCCCCAATGAATTTGATCCGGAAATTTTCAATTCCAATTATCCCGGTCCATTTGCGGAGGATAATATATACTTTGGGGATGTGGGAAATCCCATTCCCAATGGATTCTATGCTTTGACTGTCCAGGATGCCTGTGGCAATGAGGCTAGCATAAGTGTCAACCATGTGCAATCAGTAGGTCGTCCCTCGGCCAACATATTAAAAAGTTGTGGGATTGGTGTTGGTTCTGTTGAACTTATCAATTTTGATTACCAGTTATTAGAGGTCTTTCTCATAAGCGCCCCTCCTGCTTACGGATTTACTGAACCAGTTGATCTTTCTGAAAATATAAGCATTAATGATAAGCGGAGGTTTTATCTCAACAATTTACCCGAAGGATCTTATCAATTTGCTGTAAAAACGAGCTGTAATACGGAACATGTTACAACCGTAATGATTGAATCGACCGTTATCAGTTCCAATCTCGTGGAAATTGAAGAAAACTGCGGTACTTTCAACCTGAATTTGGATCACAGAGACAATCTTGCCGCAACCCAAAATGCACGGTTTGGGCTCCAAAAATATTATCCGGAAACAGATGAATGGGGCCACCCCGATACCGGGGTTAAGTATGCCGAAGGCCAAGAACTGACAAGTACCAACTCGGCGATACTTTCCAACAGAGCTAACAACTTTAACCTGGGATACACCGGGGATCTTCGCGTGGTAAAATCCGCCCGGGTCTGGAGAAACGGCGCAGATATTCTTCCCGGACAAAATCCGGTTACGTTTTGCCTGGAAACATTGCATACTTTTACATTTCAGGGGCAAGCGGAAATACAAACAGCAAATTTCTATACTTGCCAAGATGGCGATTATGAAGTGTATCTTGATGCGGAAGGGTATGAACCGCTTACTTATAAGTTAGTTTCGAAAAATGGACTATCTATTTCGGTTGATAATGGCCAAAATCCACTCTTCGCCAATTTAGAAGCCGGGAGATACCGGTTCCAAATTCAAGACCGATGCGGAAACGTAACCAATTCCACCCTTCAGCTTTTCGGAAATAACCTGCCTGTCATAACTCCGGAAAATCTATGTGAAGGAGAAAATGGGAGACTCTTTGTACCGGAATACGATTTTATCAATTATGAATGGTTCCGGGCGGATAATCCTTCCACCATTTTGAGTACCGGCCCTTCTCTGGCCTTTAATCCTTTTGCCATTGGCATGCATTCCGGGATTTACAAAGTAAACCTGACACACCAAGATCCTAACAGTTGCTTGAATGAGACGCTCGAATTTTTGATTGATGCGGATAATCTTGAAGCACTGCCTGGAGTAGGCACGGAAGCTGAAATTTGTGAAGGAGATATTATTGACTTATTCGATTACCTGGAAGAACCATTTAACGATTTTGGGGTATGGGAAGACTTATCAGGTAGCCTGTCTTTGGATAGAAGCATTTGGTTTACTGAGGGAATAGAGGCCGGAGAATATTCTTTCCAATATACCATTTCTGGACTTTGTTCAGGTGTAGGGACCTCCATAGTAACATTAAACCTAAGCGAAAGGATACTCCCCCCAACGGGTTCGGATAGACAAGAATTTTGCGAATCCACCAATCCCAGAATCAACGATTTGGCAGTTATGGGTGAAAATATCAGCTGGTACATCTCACCTTTAGGCGGGACACCCTTGAATCCTGATGCTGCACTGGCAACCAATACCGTATACTATGCCGAGCAACTGGTAAACGGTTGTCCTTCATCTCTGAGGTTGGCTTCCTCGGTAACTATATTTGGCGAATTGGAAAACATAGCAATAGGCGCTGCCCAAACCCGCTATCAACTTGAAATCCCCGGACGACTTGACGGAGAACAACCTGCCGGAGGAAAAGGCAACTATATCTACCAGTGGCAATCTTCTTGGGACAATCAAACATGGGAAAACATTCCAGAAGCCACGGGGATTAACTATCAACCGGCCGGTCTATTGGTAACGACACGTTTCAGAAGACTGACCCAAGATTCGGTATGCGGGCAGGGAATAAGTAATTCCATTATTATTACTGTCCTAGTAGCTCCAATTGAGGCAACAGGAGAAAGTTATGGGCCCCTAAAAGGATTTGAAACAAATCCATTACCCGTACTCGAAAATGACCTTTTCAAAGGTATCCCTGTCACAGCAAATGAAGTTACAAAGAATATCATATCCATTGAAGACCAAAATGGCACTACTATATCCCTCCCCCATGAATGGGACGAAAACGGAAATTTAGTCCTCTTTCCAGGCACACCTCCCGGCAACTATACCATGCGGTATGAAATTTGTCAAAACAACCTTCCTGGCAACTGCGCTAATGCAACGGTTGGGGTTTGGGTTGGAGCATTGGAAATCGACATGGAAAAAACGGTGGACAACGAACGGGCTATTGAGGGAGATTTGCTACGCTTTATGGTTACAATAAGAAATGAAAGCCCTTTTTTACTCGATGGGTTTGTCGTAGAAGATTTGCTGCCTACAGGATTCTTGTTGCTATCAGCCACCCCCGCTGCCTCGGATGGAGGGTTAAGATGGATTTTTGATGGTTTTGTCCCGGAAACAACTCTTACGATTAACTTGGAAGTAATGGCCGTGAATGACGGTACTTTTACCAACCAAGTAAGGGGTATGGTGGGGGACTTTGATCAGACCGTTTCAAGTCCACCAGTGATTGTCCGTGCCAAATCGGTGGATCTCAGTATAGAGAAAACATCAAATGGTATAAAAGTTGCAGATGGCGATACGTTTTATTATGATATTATTATCAGAAATACGGGGCTGGATGATGCCAGCCAGGTGGTAGTGACAGATATTTTGCCAAATTCTCTCGGTTTTGGATCGGTAAACTTTCAATCCAGTTCACCTTTAATCTCTCCCGTATTTAAGTCTACCGGAGGCCAGCTGACTTGGGAGATTTCTGAATTCCCAGTCGGGGAGTCGCTCGGCATCCGATTGGAAGTACAAGCTTTGGACGAAGGTTTCGTGGCCAATGAAGCTTCGGTGAGAAGTGACGAGGAAGATGCAGATCTCTCCAACAACAGCGGCAGAGACGAAATCACCATTACTCCGCTATTTATACCCAATGTAATCAAGCCGGACAATGATGGCAAAAACGAAACTTTTGTAATCCGTGCCACCAACAAATTTGATCAGATCGGATTGATTATTTTCAACAGATGGGGGGATACTGTATTTGAATCAGTAAATTATCAAAATGATTGGAGTGCTGAAGGATTAAATGCAGGTACTTATTACTATCAGGTCAGGGGGACAGGAGCAGGAATATCCGAAAAACAATATAAAGGATGGCTGCAGGTAATCAAATAGCATTTTCTTTTATTGCTCCCAAACTAGCGATGCTGCTGCTTTGTGTTTTATGGGGAACCCATGGGCATGCCCAGCAGATTCCCCAATACAGCCAGTACACCTTCAACAGCCTGCATATCAATCCCGCGTATGCAGGCTATAAAATTGATCCATTTGTTCAAGCCACCTACAGAAGCCAGTTTATGGCTTTTCCCGGAGCACCGGAGACGTTTAGCGTCACCGCCGATATGGCTTCGCCGGATGAAAGGATGGGATTTGGTGTTTCCCTGTTTTCAGACAGACTTGGTGCCACCAAAATCCACGGTGCATTGTTAACCTATTCCTATAAAATAAAGGTAGCTGATAAGGCTTATCTAAGTTTGGGGGTAAGTGCGGGTACATCGGAATATGTCCTAGACGGGAACCTCCTGATGCCGGACGATATATCAGATATGACAATACCATTAGAGCGGATCAACATGTTCACCCCCGATCTCAATGCGGGATTATTTTTCCACTCCGAAAAGTTTTTTTCCGGATTAAGCGTGTTTAATTTGGTGGGACAGCGGAATCTTGAAAATCAGGACATGGCATTGGCCGTCCACAACAACCACTACTTTTTGCAAGTCGGGGGAATTTTACCTTTATCAGCCGAGACCGCATTTAAGCCTTCGGTGTTGATACGTGAAGATTTTAGTGGTCCCACGAGCTTTGACTTGAATGCCATGTTTCTTTTTTATGATCAATTTTGGGTGGGAACGTCCTATCGGTCAAGTATCGGAAAAAGTTCTCTAGCATCCGGAAACTCCGGAAATAAGCGAAATGCGGTCGCATTTCTTATCGACTTATTTGTTACCAAAAGTCTCCGGTTTGGATACGCCTTTGATTTTAACCTGAGCAGTCAAAATAACTTCAGAAACAATTCCCACGAGATATCCTTGGGCTATTATTTAGGGAGCAAGACCCTTTCGCAAAAACCTTATAAAACTTTTTGATTTATGAGACTCCCAGATAAAGGAAGTATGGCCTACTTTCCAAAAGTTATTAGAATTGAGGATAAATTTTTTACTTTGCACTAGCATTTACCTATCCGTTAACTAGACTTCCATTTATGCGCTTTGATTTCAAGAAAGCCCTACCACACCTACTTGGCATTTTGTTCTTTTATTTGATCACAGTATTGTATTTTTCTCCAATTATATTTGAAGGAAAAATGATGTTCCAGTCGGACATTTTACAGTGGGAAGGATCTGCAAAAGAAATTTTGGACTACCGGGAACAGACAGGAGATGAAGCCCTGTGGACCAACAGGATGTTTGGAGGCATGCCTGCTTATCTGATACA
>JBBQXZ010000052.1:0-24031 GCA_038209145.1 Cytophagales bacterium
TCACCTGGAGATTTGCAGGGTCATAATTGGGTGCAACGTCGGGATCTTCCGTATCCCAGTGGATATTGTGGTAGTTCCTGGCCTGGGAAGCTACCCGATTAAATTTCTGCGCCCCTTCGTTGGGTCCCTGCAGGTTGGGTACTTTGTTGGTGCCCCAGGCCCAAACTGTATTTACGCCAAACAATTCACCAAAACTTCTATCCTGAGATTTGGGGGCAGGTGCTGGCCCGAAATTTCCAAATTCATCAAACACCGTGATTTCCTGAACCGTGGCTTTTTTGAAGTTTTCATCTACCAGCTGATGTGCAATTCGGATATACCTGCCCATGATGGGTTCTGAAAGAATAATGTTTTGATAATCCAGCCGGGAAGGATCCAATGTTTCCACCTCCGTAAAATTATCCAAGGTAGTACCCACCTGTAAGTTTGCGGAGATAGAATTGTTATTGCCGTTCCAATGGCGGGTGCGTATCCAGGAAATGGGTTTTACTTCTCCCAGATCAACCGTCACATGTTCGGTCAACGGTTGACTGTAGGCCGCTAGTTCCTGAATGCTGAAATTTCCGGCAGAGGATATATATAGCTGGTTTACCCCATCCATTTCGACCACAAAGCGTTGGTGACCGGTAGTACCGACGGGATAGGTGAGGTTTTTGACTTGGCCTGTGGTAGAAATCGCCTGAATTTGCACATCTTGGGTGAAATTGGCCGCAAGACGGAGTCCAAGCCGGTGGATGCGGGATGCGGGAATTGAAAGCGAATACCAGGCAATGGAATCCCCGGAGGCTGGTTGAATGGTTGGGGAAACATTGCCCAAAGAGCCGTCAGTTGCATTGCCCATATTGGATTGGTTGGAGGAAGTACCCAAAGTTCCCAGAAGAATATTTTGCGTTGGATTGGAAACATACCGATCCGGTAGCGGATTGTCCGATACCCAAGATGTGGAGAAATCACTGTCAATAACATACTCAGTGCTGAATGGTCCGGAGCTGACTGTTGAGCTGGATGATACGCTCACGGCCTCTCCCGAAGAAAGGGAAGGATAAACCCCGGCAAAGGGATCCCAAACTGCTTCCAAGGGCGGTTCTGGTGCAGGTTCGGCAAAGGCATTTAGTTCAAACACGGTTACTTTTTTAAAATTCTCCGGTACCAGGGAGTGGGATATCCGGATGTATCTGGCTTTCACTGCTTCCGGCAAGGTGGTTATTTTTACGGAAACATCGCCGGGATTCAGAGCAGCCGCCTGTACCAGACTATCCAAGTGGGTTCCAAGAAGGAGTGAAGTTGCGGTAGCATTGCCCGTACCTGTCCAGTGCTTGGTATGGATTTCTTTTATCCATTGAGGTTCTTCCAAGTCGAGGGTAATGAATTCTTCCGCGGGGAAATTCAAAACGGCGATGTCATAGATAAAAAATGAGCTTACACTGCTAAGAGTTAGTTGGACAATACCCGTGGCATTTGGGGTATAACGCACATTGGCGTTGTTTTGGGAAGGAAAATAAACCTGGTTGGTTGAATTTCCGGTTTCATCCAGTAGCTCGATATGGACTGCTGATGTGACACCTCCAAGTCGCAGGCCTATCAGATATACCGGAGTAGGTTGGGTAAAATAGACGGTTGCTTCTGCATTACCGTTCACCGTCTGAATGGTGGGGGTAAAGCTCCCCAGGTTTCCGTCTGTTGCGTTCAGCAGATTTATTCCGGAAGGTGTGGATAAGGGTTTATTGAGCAGGATATTTTGCAGCGGATTGGCATAGAATAGATTCGGAAAAGGATTGTGTGAAACCCAGGAAGAATTAAGGTTTCCGTCTATGGCTAAGTTGGCAGAAGAGTTGGAAACAGTCGAACTGGCTGAAATAGTCCCAGTTACTTCAAACAGCATGCTACCAGATTGGGCGGAGGTCTTTAACGACAAAGCAAAATAGGTAAAAAAGAGTAGAGAAAGTATAAGTTTATTCATCGAAAGAATTTTAAATATTATTCGAAATTACCGAAAAATTATCGGTTTGAGCCATGAAGACGAATATTCGACTAAATTGAAAACCTGTGTTTTATCCTATATGCAAGCTATTAGGTAATATTCTTCGTTTTTGCCGCTAATAAAAATTTAGTTTTTCTTTCCGGGTGAATGATAAAAAAAGTCAGTATATTCGATTTAATTAAATTTTGTATAACATATAAAGGGAAGAAAAAATGTCAAAAGTAAAACTGACGATCAACAGCAACGGTTCTGTGAAAATAGACGGTGATTTTGAGATAGTGGATAGGGAAGGAACAGCTTATGGGCTTCAGGGTAGGACAGTTGTATCCATTTGCAGGTGTGGTCATTCGGCTAACAAACCATTCTGTGACGGATCCCATAATGGGCATTTCGAACACGATGCGATAGCCTTTGATTTGCCTCCAAGGAAGGTATAAGCAGCTCAATTTGTAGCTACACATCTCCTTGACTAATTCTCAAAATTACCCCCAATTCAGAAATTTAAAACACAAAAAGGCCGTCTTGGCCTTTTTGTGTTTTCACTTAGGGTTGATCAAGTGCTTATTTTACGGATTGGGTTTTTTGTTAAATCAGAAAAAATGTTGAAATTATGATTTCTTTGCCCAATTAATAGACAAGAAACCCCATAACCCATGAAATCATTTATCATTTTAGTTACCCTAATAATTTCTCATGCATTGCTTGTTCAACCGGGATATGGACAGCAGGTCAAAGTACTTCACAGCGATTTGGAACGCCTCGTTGATCCCAATGTATCTATTGTAAAACTTGCCGATGGTTTAAAATTTACGGAGGGTCCTGTTTGGAATACAAATGGAAATTACCTGCTTTTTTCTGACATTCCGGCCAATACCATCTACAAATGGAGCTCGGCCGGCAAACTTGAAACCTTTCGAACTCCCAGCAACAATGCCAACGGGCTGACCTACGATCAGGAGGAAAACCTGATTATCGCTGAGCACAGTGGTAGAAAGATTGGTAAACTAAGCCCTGATGGAGCCTACCAACCCGTGATAGAAAAGTTTAAAGAAAATAGATTCAACAGTCCCAATGATGTGATTGTGGATTCTAAAGGTGCCATCTACTTTACAGACCCTCCCTTCGGAAGGGATAAATCAGCGGTAGATACGATTGGTTTTAATGGCGTATATCGCTATAACAAGGGAAAACTTACGGTGATAGCAGAAGATTTATACCGCCCAAACGGGCTCACCCTTTCTCCGGATGAACGTACCCTTTATGTGGCCAATTCTGGAGAACCCAAAAAATACATGAAATACCCTATCAGCAAAGGAGGTAAGGTTGGTAAGGAGAGCCTGTTTTTCGATGCCTCATCCTTGGAAGGACAGGGAAACCCGGATGGGATTAAAACTGACACCGAAGGAAATCTCTATGCTACCGGCCCAGGTGGAGTACTGGTTTTTTCTGCGGATGGAAAACACCTTGGTACCATTGCGTTTCCGGAATCGCCGGCAAATATTGCCTTTGGAGGGTCGGACATGAAAACACTATATGTCACTGCCCGTACAGGTCTTTATAGTATTCAAGTAAAAATCCCAGGTAAATTATAACCCATGTCCTTAACCCGAAGGAAATTCATCAAAAATACTGCCCTTGGAGGCTTATCAGGAGCAGGAATACTAAATAGTAAAGCTTGTCCGCCGCAAAATGAATCTGACTATGCGGATTTAGACAAAATCTTAAAACAGCCAGTCCTGAAAACAGAACAGTTCAAAGATCCCATCATCGTTGAAAGTGTGGAATTGCTGCGGTATGGCGACAACTTTTTGTGTCGGGTAAGGTCCACGGATGGTGCTGAAGGCATATCCGTGAGCAACAACATGGTGATGGTACATCTTTATCCTATTTTTTTGAACCGGATTCAGCCATTTTTCAAAGGAAAAGACCTGAGGGAATGGGAAAAGTTGCTTGAAGAGGTGTATGTGTACCAAAGCAATTACAAGATGCAGAACTTGGCCTTGTGGGTACCGTTGGCAACATTGGAATTTGCGGTGCTGGACTTGCTCGGAAAGCTGGCCCAACAATCTATCGGAGAATTGATAGGGGAGATCCACCACAGGAATATAGCTGTCTATCAGGCCAACAACTACCGGGGGAAATCTGCGGAGGAATCCATCGACCTGATAGAAAGGCAAGTAAAGGAAACACAGGCCAAAGCCCTTAAATTCAAAGTGGGAGGGCGTATGAGCAACAATGCCGATTATCCTCCCGGACGGAGTGACCAATTGATTCCACTCGTCCGTAAGCGATTTGGCAATGAGATGGTTATCTATGCGGATTCCAATGGGAGTTATACCCCGGATGAAGCCATCCGAATAGGGAAATTGATGGAGGAATATCAATTTGACTTTTATGAAGAGCCTGTCCCGTTTGACTGGTTTGAGGAAACGCTTGAAGTGGCGAAAGCCCTGACCATCCCGATTGCCGGTGGAGAACAGGAACCCAGCATGCACGGGTTTCGATGGCTAATTCAAAATGGTGCCCTGGATATTGTGCAACCTGATATTTTTTATTTCGGGGGGATGATTCGGTCCATGCGTGTTGCCCGGATGGCCGCAGTAAAAGGAAAACCATGTACCCCACATATTTCAGGTTCAGGACTCGGCTATCTGTATATGATGCATTTTGTATCTGCTGTTCCCAATGCGGGACCGTATCATGAGTTTAAAGGTTTTAATAGCGAAATTCCGTTAGAATGCCCCACTTCCCCGCTGACCAGCGAAGATGGCGTGGTAAAAGTGCCTACTGGACCTGGCGCAGGGATCATCATAGATCCGGATTATATCAACAAGCATCGTCTTGTTACCTAATCTGATAATGACTGTTTTAAAAAACACACCTATCTTTGTCCAGTTCCACTGTTGGAATAGCTGGAAAGAAAAAAATTAGATAACCTTGTCGAAGTTAACCAGTTTCCAAAAAATCAAATTTTGAAATGAATCCATTCAATCCCAAAAGAAATTATTTTTTATCGCATTTAACTTTAATTTTCGTAGGATACACGGCCCTATTTAGTTGTACCTCTACCAAAGAAGAATCGAGGGTCCAGCTGCCTAATGTGGTTTATATTTTGGCCGATGACTTGGGCTATGGAGATCTCGGATATAATGGACAGGAAATTATCTCCACACCGAATATTGACAGGCTAGCCAAGGAGGGGTTGGTGTTTACCCAGCATTATTCCGGTTCTACCGTCTGTGCCCCATCCCGAAGTGCGCTGTTGACTGGCCTGCATACCGGAAGGACACCCGTAAGGGGCAATTACGAAATCCAACCGGAAGGCCAATACCCAATGCCGGATTCGGTCATGACAATTTTTAATTTGATGAAGCAGGCTGGCTACGCGACTGGCGCATTCGGAAAATGGGGACTGGGATATCCAGGCTCGGAAGGCGATCCGAACAATCAGGGAGTGGATGTATTCTATGGTTACAACTGCCAGCGAATGGGCCACAACTATTACCCGTATCACCTTTGGCACAACCAGGATTCGGTGGTAATACCGGAGAACTCCGGCAAAAAGTTGGGGGTTTACGGACCCGACCTCATCCATCAACAGACCCTTAAATTTATAACCGATCACCAAAATCACCCCTTTTTTCTCTATGTTCCTTCGATTATTCCACATGCGGAGCTTATCGCTCCCGAGGAACTGATGGCCGAACATGTCGGGAAATTCGAAGAAACGCCCTGGAAAGGGGTTGATGACGGTGCGACTTATAAAATAGGAGGCTACATGTCCCAAGATAATCCCCGGGCAGCTTTTGTTGCCATGGTGGAACTGCTGGACCAACAGGTAGGGGAAATAGTGGCTCGTCTCGAAGAATTGGGGCTACGCGAAAACACACTCATTATATTTACCTCTGACAATGGCGCGCACCGGGAGGCAGGAGCCGACCCTGATTTTTTCAACAGTAACGGTCCTTGGAAGGGATATAAAAGGGATCTTTACGAAGGCGGCATACACGTACCCATGATAGCCAATTGGCCTGGAAGCATAACCCCAGGAACCTCAGACCATATTTCAGCTTTTTGGGATATATTTCCCACAATGGCCGAGCTGACAGGTCAAGAGGCTCCCCGGGATATCGATGGAATATCTCTTTTACCTACGCTGACGGGAAAACCGACCGATCAACAAACGCACGAATACCTGTATTGGGAATTCATCGAACAGGGAGGAAAGCAAGCCGTCCGAAAGGGCGATTGGAAAGCAATCCGGGTGAACTTAAACAAAGAAACGGACCCACCTATTGAATTGTATAATTTGGCGGAGGACCCCGGAGAAGAAAATAATCTCGCCGCCAAAAATCCGGAGCAGGTTCAAGAATTGAAAATGCTGATGGAAAATGCCCGAATCCCAAACCCAATCTTCAAGTTATATGGCTCCGAACTTTAACCTTTTACACAAAATGAAGCTTACTGTTATCGCTTTTATGTTGGGGATCTGCCTGGTGGGCTGTGGAGGAAACCGACCTTCCCGACCAAACGTGGTGTTTATCTTGGTAGATGACATGGGTTATGCCGATTTGGGTTTTACAGGCAGTTCTTTTTACGAAACCCCTCATATTGATCAACTGGCAAAGGAGAGTTGGGAGTTTACACAGGGATATTCAGGAAGCCGGGTATGTAGTCCCTCCCGTGCGTCCATCATGACAGGTAAATTTTCCGCCAGGCATGGGATCACGGACTGGATTGGCGCAAAAGTTGGAGAATCTTGGCGGGAGCACAACAGGCATGACCCCATGTTGCCGGCGGATTATGTCCATCAGTTGGATTCAGGAGACATCAGCATCGCTGAGGCGTTTAAGCAACAGGGGTATCGCACATTTTTTGCGGGGAAGTGGCATTTGGGCGATAAAGGATCCTATCCGGAAGACCATGGCTTCGACCAAAATATTGGCGGATGGGACAAAGGATCTCCCACGGGTGGGTTTTTCTCCCCATACAATAATCCAACGATCACGGATGGACCCAAGGGTGAAAATTTGACGGTCCGCTTGGCCAGAGAAGTGGCGGATTTTATGGAAGAAAGTAAAGATGAACCCTTTTTTGCGATGTTATCCTTTTATGCGGTTCATGCCCCACTGGAGACGACCCAAGAGAAATGGTCAACGTATAGGGATAAGGCCCATGCGATGGGAATTGCAGATACGGGGTTTTCAATGGGGGAAAAGCTACCCTACCGCACGGTTCAGGACAATCCCATCTATGCCGGCTTGGTAGAATCCGTGGATGATGCAGTGGGGATTGTAATCGAGCAGCTTAAAGCGTCGGGATTGTATGAAAATACGGTTGTGGTTTTTACTTCCGACAATGGGGGAGTGGTGGCAGGCGATGCGTTTGCTACCCACAATATTTCGCTCAGAGGAGGTAAGGGCCAACATTGGGAGGGTGGAACACGCGTTCCCTTCCTGATAAAGGCACCGGGATCAGCAGCGGTTACTCCAGTCACTTACCCGGCTATCGGGGCGGATTTTTATCCCACCCTGTTGGATTTGGCCAATTTGCCGCTTCTTCCCCGACAGCATTTGGATGGGGTAAGTCTTAAGCCGCTGATGGAGGGTTTTGAACTTCCCGAGCGATCCCTATTTTGGCATTACCCACATTATGGAAACCAGGGAGGTGTGCCCTCCAGCGTCATCCGTAGGGGAGAATGGAAACTGATTCATCATTGGGAGGATGGGCATCAGGAACTGTATCACCTTCCCAGTGATCCGTTGGAGAAAAAGGATGTTTCCTCATCCAATCCCCAGGTTAAGGTTTCTCTGGCGCAAGAATTAAACTACTTTTTGGAGCAAACTCAGGCGAGGCTGCCGAAGCCCGATCGAACTTTCGACAAAGTGGCCTATGCTGATAGAATCACGCAGATGCGGGAGAAATTGATGCCTGAATTGGAGGCACGGAGGTTAAATTTCCTGGATAAAGATTTTAAGCCAAATGCCGATTGGTGGGGAAGCCAACCTGTCACCCTCGATTAATGGCGTTGAAAGGGATAGTTCAAGAGTAATCTCCTTAAGTCAACTTAGGCGGGCCAGAAAAGCAGAATCAGGGGAATGCCCACTGCCATTATTAAAATCGTTAGGGGCAATCCCAACTTCCAATAATCACCAAACCGGTAGCCACCTGGACTCATTACCAGGGTATTTGATTGGTGACCGATTGGGGTCAGGAATGCCGCAGAGGCCCCAATGGCTACAGCCATCAGAAAAGGATCGGCAGAAGCATCCATGCTACTGGCAATGGAAATAGCAATAGGAGCCATCAAGACAACAGTAGCCGCGTTATTGATGACAGCCGACAGCAGCATGGTAACCAACAGCAAGGTGCCCAGAAGAACCCAAATCGGGTATCCCGATCCCAATTTCAAGATCTGGACAGTTATCGTTTCTGCCGCACCGCTAGTCTCAAAGGCCAGACCTACCGGAATCATGGCCGCAAGCAAGACGATGACGGGCCAGTCAATATTTTGGTACACCGACTTGAGGGGCAATATCCGGCTGGTAACCATCAATATGGCTGCAAGGGTAAAAGCTATGGCTACAGGCAACAGTTCCAAAACAACCGCCACAATGGAAAGTATAAAAATAGTAAGGGCAAAAATTGTTCGCCTGGGTTTGCCTATCGTCAAACTTCTTTTGGCTAAAGGAAAGCAACCGAGGGTTTGGAAAATATCCGACATATCCTTGGCCATGCCCTGCAATAAGAGGACATCACCAGATTGGAACCGTTCGTGGTCTATGCGCTGCCGAAAGGTCTTGCTGCTACGCGAAAGTGCCAGTAAATTTACGCCAAAACGTGAACGCATGTTCAAGCCCGCCGCTGTTTCACCAATCAGTGGTGAATATTCCTGGACGATTCCCTCCATCAGTTCTATATCCTTAGATCCTTCAGCATCCTTATAAAGGGCTTCATCACCAACCAATTCAGCCCCTGTCTCATCGAGAAATTTTGCCAGATCATCCGTATCTCCTTCCAAGATTAAGATGTCATCCCGCCTGAGCAAAAAACTGGGTCTGGGCGCATGTATGCGTTGTTTAAAACGGACCAAACCCAATACTTTGATGTCATGTTCCTTATTGCTGTGGATATCATGGACTTTTTGGTCAATTAGTTTTGATCCTTCCGGGATATTCACTTCGGTAATGTAATTGTCGATGGAGAAAAAATTGTCATTTGTGTTTGCCGCCTGTCTTTTTGGCAATAACCGCCACCCAACCAAAGAAATAAACGCAACACCTACCAGTGTTACAGAAAATCCAACTGGACCAAAATCAAACATACTGAAGGGACTTCCCATCAACTCTCTTCGAAAGGCAGAAATTATGATGTTGGGTGGCGTACCAATCAAGGTGTTCATACCTCCCAACAAAGAAGCGAATGCAATGGGCATTAGGATGTAGGAGGGAGAATAATTGTTTTTTCGAGCCAGTTGAATGGCAACGGGCATCATAATGGCCAAGGCACCAATGTTGTTCATAAATCCCGAAGCAATGGCTACCACGGTACATAGTCCGCTTACCTGTAAAGTGATGTTATTGCCAAGCCTGTCCATGATCCGGACGATAATATTAACCAAACCGGAGTTTTCCAAGGCTTTGCTTACCACCAACACAGCAGCTACCGTGATGACTGCGGAATGTCCGAATCCCAGAAATGCATCTTCTTTGGGTATAATGCCCCAAGCAGTAAGAAAAATTAACACCAACAAGGCAACGATATCATAGCGGGGTTTGCCCCAGATAAAAAGCACCAATGCCACCCCCAAGGAGGCAAATACCACGGTTTGTTCCATAAATAAAAATAGGCTGGTTTAGGTAAAGGCAATTGGCGCCGAAAGGCAGGAATCCGGAATGTCAAAAGCTGAAACTAAAGGTACGGCGTCTTTTCTGATTTCCCAACACAGCTGATTGACCATTTTCCGGATGGCTTTTGTTTTGACGCCTTCCAGATATCCCTGTTCCAGGTACCAGCCTTTATTTTCCTCGATTACAGTCAAGGCAAATAGCGCACAAAGTTTATGGAGAATTTTTGCAAAAGATTTCCCTTCGGCAGTCTGAACCGCCTTGATAAATTGCTCCAACATGATTTTATCCATATAGGCTTTTCCAACCGTCAGTAAGTGATGCTGGCATACGTTAAACGCATCGAAGGGGTCCATTCCCTCATCGATGAGCCGCTTGATTCTCTTGGCAGCCGAATCCACCAAATCTTTTTCCCTGTATTCAAAGGCACTCAGGTGAAAGGAAGCATCAAGCAAATGCCCTTCATCAATGTTACGTACAATAAGCGGGTTTTTCTCCGTGATCGAGGTCTTCGTCTTGGAGGCCACATAATTAAATATGGTGACCAGGTTCATGTTTTCAAACTGCGCCCTGTAAGCTCCCAGCCTGGTTTTTGCCACCAACTGCATGAGGACAGTATTGTCTCCTTCGAACGTGGTGTACACATCGGTATCATTTTTCAATGCATCGATCCGGTTTTCCGAGAGGTATCCCTTGCCTCCACAAGCTTCCCTGCATTCTTGCAGCAAGGCGGTAGTATTCCAGGTGATGGTAGCTTTTAACCCTGCTGCCAAAGCCTCTATTTCCTGCATTTCTGCTTCTTTTCGGTTCATAAATCGGCTTGTCATATATTGCATGGCGAAGTGACCGGCGTATGTTTTGGCCAGCAGGGGCATGAGCCTTCGCTGATGCATGCGGTAATTGAGTATGGGCACTTCCTCCCCGCCCTCAGGGCCAAACTGACGGCGTGTGTCCCCATAGCGGATAGCAATGGTCAGTCCACTTTTGCAAGCCGAGAGTGCCGACCGTGGAATGCCAATTCTGCCGCCAACTAAGGTGCCCAGCATGGTAAAAAACCGTTTGTTGTCACTGGCTATAGGTGTTTCAAATTTCCCCTCGTCGGTGACGTTTGAAAACCTGTTCAGCATGTTTTCCTTGGGAATAACCACATGATCGAAGGTAATTAGGCCATTGTCTACGCCATTGAGGCCCATTTTGCGCCCACAATCTGTTATCGTTATTCCCGGCAGCGTATTTCCTTCATCATCTCTTAGGGGTACCACAAAGGCGCAGATCCCATAATCCTTTCTATCCAAGATCAATTTGGCAAAGACTGTGGCCATTTTTCCATGCATTGCCGCATTTCCGATGTATTCTTTTCTGGCAAGGGAATGGGGCGTATGAATGACAAATGATTTGTCGGCAGCCTGATAGGTGGCGGTGGTTTCTATTCCCTTTACATTTGACCCATGGTTCGTCTCGGTCATGGCAAAGCAGCCCGGTAATTCCAGTGTTCCTATTTTGGGAAGAAATCTGGCATGGTGAGTTGCAGTTCCCAAGGATAAAATACTCATCCCCCAAAGGCCAAACTGAACGCCAAACTTGATGACCATGCTTAAGTCGTGGTAGCTCAGCGTTTCCATTACGGTAAAATACGCCTCCATATCCCCTTTGCCCCCATGTTCCTTCGGATAGGCAATGGATCCAAATCCCGCATCAGCCACCAGCTGGCACCAGACAAGCACTTGATTGCGGTAATTTTTCAAATTTCCGGGATCTACATAGTCAAATTCAGGCCGTTGGAGGAGGTCTTTAACTTTTTTGATGGTGGATGCTTGATTTCCGTCCAAATAAGCTGTCAGTTCTTTTATATCGAAATCAACTGAAGTTTGATGGGAAGTGGTTACAGTTGGATGCTCCTTTTTAAACAGATAAACGGCTGATTTTCCGATGATTTCCAACTCCCGCTCCAGCTTTTCCAGATCCTGTTGAATTTGATCTTCCTCTTCCGTAGTTAAGAAGAGATCAGTTTGATCCTTGACGAGGGCTATCCCCAGTGTAGAAAGTCGATCCAGCCCCTTAATTTTTGTTGCCGTAGTATGGATGGTTTGGTGCCACTGTTCTATTTCATCCCGCTGTGGAGGGCTATCAGGAGCGATTTTTTCTAATAGATTATCTTTATCCGATTCGCTCAGCCAGGGTGTACGGTCCACAAAATGATGAAACACCTTTCTCGCCCGATCCCCCAAAAGGGTATCGGACCAGACAATGTAAAGAATGGGAAGGAAAAAATAGTTTCTTTCACTTATTTTAGAAGGACTGATGGAAGTCTGCATGGTCATGGATTTTATGTCAGTACAAGTTACTAAATAATTATTGAGAAATTAACGCAACGCCCACAAAATAGGATTGAGGGGAGTATACGTTAAATTTTATGAATTAGGTGCAGGGTAAAAGGAATTAGGGGTAATCCTACCGATTTGGGGCAGGTGTCATTCAGTGCGGGATAAAAATCTGAAACTATACGGAAACCACCTGGATCAGGCGAAACTGGTACCAAACCGATTAAACTAATTATCATCTACAGAGGTAGGTAGCAGCTTTGAGAAATTTAGGCCCTCAGGTTCCTGTTAAAATCATAAAGCAATTGGGAAAAAGACCGAGATTTCTTTGCGTCAAAATTATACAAGAAACCAAACTTTTTTTATTGGAATAAAATTTAGGGCTTTTGAGATTATATTCTCCTGATATTTGTCTTATTTTTAAAGACATATGTCTAATTGGAAACCTTATGGCAACACTATCCGAATCTCAACTTGAAGAGAGGCTTGTTAAAGAATTCTCCTCCTTACTTACAGAATCCAGGATAAAAGGATTTCCCATTGCTCCTGAAAGAAAGATCACCTATGAGGAATTTTTTTCTGACAAAATGTTGATTATTACAGCCATAAGGATCGGAATCCCTTATCCACTTTTTGAGTTGATCCAACAGTATACTCCTTTCACAGAAGGTGAATGGGCAGAATTTCTTGGTATTTCAACCAAATCCTTAAAACGGTATAAAGCATCCGAGTCTCATTTTTTCAAACCAATTTATTCAGAAAAAATAATTGAAATGGTAGAGGTGACCAAAGCAGGTCTGGACATTTTTGATACTATTGAAAAATTAAATCTCTGGCTGAATACCCCGAATTTTTCTCTTGGAAAAGTCAAACCCATTGATCTGCTGAAAGACTCTTACGGAAAGGAATTGGTTTTGAGCGAATTGGTCAGGATCGGTTACGGAATTATTGTTTAGGTGTATGTTTTCAGACTATCAAGGCAGCGATATGCGGGATTTCTTTCAGGTGAAGGTCCCGCCAGTAAAGGAGCAAGATGGAATTCTATTGGAATAGAGGTGATCTATATAGCACAAAACAGGTCATTGGCCATGGCGGAAGTTGCTGTTCATTTTACGCTTGGAACGTTGCCGGAGGACTACATGGTGATCACCATCGAAATTCCTGACGATATTAAGGTGGGAAGTATTGGGGTGGAGGATTTGCCGGTAGGCTGGAACCGATTCCCACATCCTCCTTCCACAAATAAAATTGGCGATTCATTTGTGCGAGAAAACAAAAACTGCGTATTGATGGTGCCTTCTGCCGTAACCCAAGGAGATTTCAATATCCTCATTAATCCCCTGCATACCGATTTTGGCAGAATCAAGATATTAGAAATTGAAAAATTCCCTTTTGACAAAAGGATATTCAATTAAAATTGTCTTTCAGATCGAAAATTACATTTATCCGTATCTCTTCCAGAAACAAAAAAATCAATGGAATTTACCGCGGGTATTCACAGGATTACTCGCACAATTGACCAGACTACACATAAAGAGGGTAATTTAATTGTTGAGGTGTAGGAGCCTTGTTTTTCGTCAGTCTAGGCTGATCTTTGTAAGGTTATTTTAAGAGGTATTTTGCAATAAACTAGGGAAAATGAAAAGAATTATCGCTATATTTCTTCATTGCTTTTTATTCCTAAATTGCTTTTGAGAGATCACTAATTTGGCAAAACAAATATTTTAGGGGACCGAACAGAATGGAAACAAATATTCCTGTTTTTAGATTGGCAGAAATGCGCCTTACCGGGGCTATCATCCGATTTATGCAAGGGGATGTTGTGGGTGCGACAGCGGACGTGAATTTAATCCGAACCAGAGCTGGTAACGAAGCAATTAAGGCAGTAACTGAAGAAAATATACACAATGAGAGAATCAAAGAAATGTCACAGGAAGGGAATCGCCCGGACGATGTTCGGGCGTTAAAACAGCCTATTCTTCCCGGTGATCTGGATCAGAGCATGCCCAACAGCACCATGAATTACCCTTACGCTGATTTCTATTTCGATATTCCGCAGGCAGCTTATGATTTAAATGACGGTTACAATGAATAATAGGGTAAAAAGATGCTTTAGATAAAAACCTGTTGCTAGTAAATCCTTAGGGAAAAGTTAGGCTTGCCATCCCCTGTTGGGGAAGTTTTCTGGATTCGATTTCAGGAATTTTGAAAACTTAAAATAACAAGGACAGCCATCAGCTTTAAATCATGTATGTTTCCTTAACATAAGCAATATAATAACATATTAATCCTAAAATAAAATAGAAGCCATTCATTTCATTTAAAATTAACCCTATGAAAAACCCAAAATCCCAGACATTTTCACGAAGGTCATTCTTAACCACCGGTGGCACGGCAATGGCTGCAGGTTTGACCTACGGCCTTTACGGAACTTCTTTTGCCGAGAGCAAACGCCCTTTTCAGAATGAAAATGCCCATTTCAAAAGAAAGAATTCTGATATTCTCCAAAACGCTCAAGATTTCGTTGAAAGCAGATCAAATCCAGCTGAAGGTTTGGAAAGGGAGAACATCCTTATTACCGACATTAAAGTCACCCCATTATCCTATGTCCATAAAGGAGATTACCTTTGGAGGGTTGGCGGCCTTTTGGTTTGGAAGGCTGATGCAGCCCTGGTACAGATTTTTACCAATAAAGGTATTGTTGGAATCGGAGAGGGAAGTCCCTATCGGGGTCCTGATAAGCTCAAGGAATATACCGATAAATACATCACGCCCTTGCTGAAAGGAGCGAATGTTTTTGACGTGGATTTTTTGACCAATAATCAGGGCCATAACAGTATTGCGGAAGGTGCCTGGGCGGGAGTAAACAATGCCATCTGGGATATAATCGGTAAAGCAAAAAGCCAACCGGTATATAAACTTTTATCCGGAGAAAGAATTTCCAGCAATAAAGTGTATATGTATGCCAGTGGTGGCGTGGAACATGCCTGGTACGAGAATGGGGAAGAAGCCCTTATAGCTGAAGCCTTACGTTACAAAAATGCCGGTTTTGATACCTTCAAGTTCAGGCAGGGAACCAGTTGGAAATTCAGCAACATGACGATGAATAAGTATATACCTGTTTTACAAAACCTTCGAAAAGCCGTTGGTCCGGATTTTAAACTGTGTATTGAGAAGTTCCCTTGGGATATGGACACAATTCTCCATCAGCTTTGCCCCGTATTGGAAGAGCTTAAATTCTATTGGTATGAGGAACCCGTTTCGCCGGATGATCCCAATTCGGTGGAGAAGCACTTGGCTATCAATGAGGCCATGCCCTCTGTAATGGTTTCGGGTGGGGAAAGCTGGTGGAACCGATACCAGGCTTTCCCATTTAGCATTTCAGGAGCCATGGATCTCTTCCAGACCGATCCCAATCTAACAGGAATTACGGAAGGCTGGCACATTGGACAGATGCTATATAAACACGGAAGAAAATACTGTCCACATAACTGGGTAGGGGGACTTACAACCATTGCGAGTATTCATCTGGTAGCAGGTGTACCGAGCGGCCATATGTGTGAAACCAACATGACCTTTAATCCCTTAAAATGGGAGATTTTTAAAGATCCATATCCTATAGAAAATGGTTATTTAACCATTCCTGACAAACCTGGTTTTGGGGTAGAATTAGCGGACGATCTGGAAAAGAAATTTCCATTTCAACCGGGATTTTATGGTAAACCCAATCCAATAATGGAAGGGTCTGACATACCGCTATGGTGGAGCTAAAATCCGGAATTGAATCAATATTTATTAAAACCAAAATGGCTTACTATGAGAAAATACCTTGAAATCATTCTTATCCTACCGTTTTTCCTATTTTTTATTACTTCTGCACAGGCTCAAAATATAACCTTGGAGAGGGAGGAATTAATTGCCCTTACCCCTGATTGGAAAGGGGAACGGTTTTCGGATGGCCGTCCCAAAGTTCCCGATAACCTGCTGCTAAGGATGAAACAAATATCCCTTGAACAGGCCTGGTCGGTACTTAGAGGGGAAGGCTATTCCCACCAATATGAAAAAGATTGGCAGAACATTAATAGGGGAGAGGTTCTGGTAGGCAGGGTTCTTACTGCCCAGTTTATGCCTCTCCGGTCTGAAATTAGGAACCATTTGGAGGAAATCGGAAAAGAGCAAGGGCGTGTCGGTGACATGGTTTCCTGGCCGATTGATATGCTTGAAATGGGAGATGTTTATGTAGCGGATTCCTATGGTAAATCCGAAGATGGCCCCATAATCGGCGATAATTTAGGTACCTCCATAGCCGTAAAATCAGGGAACGGGGTAGTAATCAACGGGACCATTAGGGATTTGGAAGGTTTAATGGGAATTCCTGGATTCACCTCCTTTTTCAGGGGAACCCACCCATCATACCAACAAAGAATGATGCTTACCGGAATAAATGTCCCTATTCGGATTGGGCCTGTAACTGTGATGCCCGGTGATGTGGTGCTGGGAAAAATGGATGGAGTGATTTTTATCCCCCCACATTTGGTAGAGAAGGTGGTTAAAACAGGAGAACTGGTCATACTCAGAGACCGATTTGGTCATCAGAAGCTTCGTGAAGGGAAATACAGTCCCGGACAGATTGACGCCCGCTGGACCGATGAAATCGAAAAGGATTTTTCTCTTTGGCTGGAAACCAATATCGAAGAATTGCCTGTGTCAAAAGATGAAATTGAGGAATTGTTAAAAACTAGGACATGGTGATGGATTTCCAAAAGAAATTCCCAATTGAGTCAAAACACGGATAATCGGAGATTTCGACTTTAGGGTGGAAAAAAATATAAAAAACTCCGGCGGAGTTTGATAATAGCTCGGGCTACAATCTTTGGTTTTCAATTTATGGCTGCTGCGGCTTGGTAGAGGTGGTGATCGATGTCGGCATTGCCACGGAAGAAATCCTGAAACGCATTGAAGACATGGAATACAGATATATTCTCCCTAAGCTGCAGGGGACTGAAAAATTACAACCATGTTCCCTAGAGGCTTACCACTTATCTGGATACAAAATCTAACCGGACAATCAGGTTGAAATTGGTCCCTACGAAAAAAAAACACAGAAACTACTGAAAAACAAATACCTACGACCGGATAGCTGTAATTTGGGTTAAGTCTTGGAATTAAAATTGTATTGGAGCCAGAAACACCACTTCGTACTGGCCATTCCAATAAGCTTGGCGTTGATGGATTGTGAATCGCTATATAGGTGGACAGACCGCTTATTACCACTTATTAGAATTTCCCGATAGGGTGATGTGATGGATCCACGATAAAAGATTATATTGGTAAAATAAAGGCAATTATGACACGATGAAAAAACCTGATTTACTTTTACTTGCACTGTTATTTATGGTTGGATTGAGTTGCACGGGGAAGGATGCTGTCCCCACCATTGCCAAAGGCGAAGTTTATGAAATCACGTTGAAATCCGAAAAATCTTATGACAACCCCTATACAGACCTGGATTTATATGCGGTATTTGTGGATAAGGAAGGAGTGAAAATCCGGAGACCTGCCTTTTGGGATGGGGAAAATACCTGGAAAATCCGTTTTACTGCTACCAGTTCCAATCAAATGTACGAATGGGAAACCTTTTGTTCCGATCAGGAGGATAAGGGGCTGCATGCTGTCAAGGGAATAGTTAAGTCCATTTCTTATTCCGGAAAAAACGGGCTGGTAATTAAAGGATTTTTGGGCATGTCTTACGGAAAAAGGAATGTGGTCCACAAGGATGGCAGCGCATTTTTGATGGTGGCCGATACCCCTTGGGCATTACCCTTTAGGGGAACCAAGGAATCTGTGAAAAAGTATGCCCAGGATAGACAGGAAAAAGGTTTTAATGCCGCTTTGTTGATGACTGTTCAGCCGGATCAGGGAGCTGATGGTCCTGATAATAGATATGACGATGGCGCATTTGGAAGGGGTTTTTTGGACCTTAAAGATGGACACCTTAACCAGTTAAACCCTGCCTATTTCCAATTTTTGGACAGTCTTTTGGATATTCTCCACGCGCATGAAATTGTACCCGTTCTTCAGCCCGTTTTCCAGGGTTTTGGCTGGAAAGGGAAAAATGCGTTGGGTAGGAATGCAGTTCCTGAGGAATATGTCCGTTATACCAAATACCTTTTGGCCAGATATGGTGCCATGCCGGTAATGTATTTGGTATCTGCGGATGGCAATGGAATAGAACCCGGAATCAGGGAAAGCGGAAGGATGCTGGAAGAATGGGATGCCTATCAACAACCAAGGGGGATCCATTATTCTCCCGCTGACGACTATGTGCCAAGCTGGTTCACTGGGGAATCAGAAGACTTTTTTTTGCACCATAACCGATCCTATCAGGAAGATTCCTGGCTTGATTTCCAATGGTGTCAGACTGGACACGGGGGTGAGCACTTGTTGGACAAGGTTTCAAAAATGTATCACAACCAGCCTACCAAAGCAGCTGCAAACGGTGAGCCTACCTATGAACGGATAGGGGACCCCGAAAAGGCAACAGGATGGTGGCAGGGGCATGAAGCTTGGTCGCAATGGATGTCGGGTGGAACAATGGGCGTTGTTTATGGAGCTGCCGGATTATGGAACTGGAAATTGAGAACAGAGGAACCTGGATTCGATGCCTGGTCCACTACCAATGCGGCAGCGGTGGAAGCCATAAATTTCGAAGGCAGCAAGTATCCCGGGCTTTTAGGAAAAGCACTTCGTGGCTATGATCTAACCGACCTCGAGCTGGGAGAAAATAATGGCAACGGTAATTTAACTGTAAACAAAAAGGATACTTTCTACGCAGCGTATCTTCCCAAAGGTGGCAACATAGCCATTTCAGGTCTAAAAATTGGGCTACCCATCGAATTTTTTAATCCCGTTTCAGGTGAGAGTAGGAGGGAAGGTAAAACCGATTCCACTAAAAAGGAATTCCAAACGCCAAACGGCGAACCTTGGGTGATTTTAATTGGCGATAGGCTGGAAAATAATCCTTAAATCGATAAAAAATTATGAGAAAAAAGCAGTTTATCTTCATTTTGGGTTGGATGTTAATGGTTTCTCCCATACAGACTTTCGGGCAGATTGGGATATGGATGAAATTTGAAAAAAGTTTTGAAAGCAGCAAGGATTACCCTAATCCCATCTACAATGTCAGTAAATTTACAGTACATTTTACGTCTCCAACTGGCAAAATCAAAAAAGTCAATGGTTTTTGGGATGGAGTAAGAAACTGGAAGGTAAGGTTTTCCCCGGATGAATTGGGTGAATGGCAATTTGTTACTGAATGTTCGGATAAGACAAATACTGGCCTGCATGATATTAAAGGGGATTTTATAGCAGTTGCCAATGTCAGTGAACATGCCATTTATGGCAAAGGGGCTTTGATTCATCCCAAGGGTACTTACTATTTAGCCCATGCCGATGGTACTCCTTTTTTCTGGACAGCTTGCACCGCATGGAATGGGGGATTGAAATCCAATGATGAAGAATGGGATACTTATTTACAGGACAGGGTAAACAATAATTACAATGTTATCCAATTGGTAACCACACAATGGCGTGGAGGGGATGTCAACAGCCATGGGCAGGTTGCCTTCACCGGGAGTGGTGAGATTAGCATAAACCCTGAATTTTTTCAACAACTGGATAAAAAAATCGATAAAATCAATGAATATGGATTAATTGCTGCCCCCGTGTTGTTATGGGCACTTCCCAGTGGAGCTGGCAGGCATTTGAGTCCGGGTTATTCCCTTCCACAAAATGAGGCAATATTGCTGGCTAAATATATTGTAGCACGTTACGGTGGCAACCAAGTGGTTTGGTTTCTTGGAGGGGATGGCCGTTATATTCAGGAATATGAACAAAGGTGGAAAAATATTGGCCAAGGGGTTTTCGGGGAAGACCCTCCGGGGTTGGTTGCCCAACATCCCCATGGAAGATCTTGGATAGGGAATGATTACATAGAAGAGGAATGGTTGGATATCATTGGTTATCAGTCCAGCCACAGTATTTTGGCACCAACTGTTGATTGGTTGAATAAGGGGCCAATGTCTGAAAATTGGGATAAAATCCCTCCCAGGCCCATTTTGAATTTAGAACCGATATATGAAGAAATAAGGGAAGAAGCTACAGCGAAAGACATTAGAAATGCCTCCTACTGGAGCCTATTTGCCACCCCTATTTCTGGAATTAGTTATGGGGCCAATGGCATCTGGCCTTGGTTGCGGGAAGGTGAAAAAATCCTGAACCATGGAGAATATCCCTGGACAGGAACCTGGCGTCATAGCCTTACCCTTCCTGCAGGAATTCAGATAGGTTATTTATCCGAATTTATTCAGAAGTTCGATTGGTGGACATTGAAGCCGGCTCATAAGGAACTTCTGGTGAAGCAGCCTGGGAACGATGTATACAACCATTTTATTTCTATCGTTAAATCAGACGATCACCGGACCATTCTTGCTTATGTTCCGGTAAAGTTGACCTTTAAGTTGTTTAATCCTTTCAGGACTCAATATAGCAGCCAGTGGTTTAATCCTGAAACCAACCAATACAGTGAAGTCACCCTCGTGGTTGGCTCCTCCTTTTTGGAATTTACCTCTCCAGGTGATGGGGATAGGGTATTGATCCTGACCAAAAAGTAAAGCAATGATGGGTGATATTAAATTGTAGGCCGGTAATTTGAATCTAATTTATCAGGATGGGTTTATACGGTACGTAAAACTTGGGAAAATAGAAATCATCCGAATGATTAACCATGCTGTCTGAGATCAAAAATTTGCGCAAGGTATCCATGCATACCAGCAATGAAATGGGAATTAGGGAACAAGATGCCTAAATGAAGGTTATTTTCAATAGATTTTTGGAATGACGGGATACCTTTCTCCATAGGTTTGTTCCTGACCATCTATTATTTTTAAGCTGAAATGATGCTAAAAAGTGTTCAAAATAGGCTAAGTCAAAAGAACTGAATTCGTTAAAATTCCAACTACTGACAAAGAAATTAGTTTCCTATGGAGATATGTTTGACGTGTGATTCCGTCAATATTTATTGATTAAAGCAAAAATTTAATTTCCCAAAATACGATACAACTCCAGATTCATGTAATAATGGCCGCCGCTGATTTCCCGGCGTTCTACGATGCCCATTTCTGCGAGTTGGTTGAGGTATTGGCGTGCCGTATTTTCCGCATAGATTTTTTTGTCAGTCAGGTGCTTGACTTTGGTGTATGGTTGGGTAAAAATGGCCTCTACCAAGGACTCGGGTCTGCTGATAGCAGTTTCATTTCCCAGAACTTGCAGGATACTATCCTTTGCGGCCAATATATCATTGATTTTGTGGTAGGTATCGGTGGACGTATTTTCGACAGCCTGAAGCATAAAGATCAGCCAATCTTTCCAGGCTGCACGTTGGGTGACACCTGCCAGGCAGGCATAGTAATCGTCTTTTCTGTCCAAAATAAACTTGCTCAAAAACAAAATCGGCAAGTCCAATAGCCCCTTTTGGGTCAAGAAATGGATATTGAACAATCTTCCTGTCCTGCCATTCCCATCCCTGAATGGGTGGATGGCCTCAAACTGGAGGTGACCCATGGCCATTTTCAAAATGGGATCGATGGCAAATGTTTGGTCATCATTCATAAAATGAATCAGGTTTTCCATTTTGGCTTCCACCACTCCCGAACCCCTGGGTGGTGTGTACACGGCTTTTCCCGCATTCAGTCCGGAACCTGCCTGTCGGATATACGTATGGGCAAAAGGTTTTCTGATGCCGTCACGCATGCCTGTGATGGTTTGATAAATCATTTCGAAATAGGGAATATCAAATTGCTGATTTGATTCTAGGTAGTGATGCCCTTTCCACAAGGATTCCCGATAATGCAGGATTTCTTTGGCAGGACCCTGTTTGATGATGGTCTCATCACTGAAGGCCTTGTAAAGCTCATCATCGGTGGTGAAAATGTTCTCAATCTCTGATGAAGCCTTTGCTTCCTGTAAACTGATGGTATTGATCAGAATGCCCTGGTTGGGTATTGCCGCACTTCTTCCCTGCAACCTGGCGATGGCTGCCTTGGCCTCACCCAAGTGCTCGAAAATATCCAAATCCCTATAATACTGCGCTTCTATCGGTAGTTCCGGAAGATTGTTCCAAGGTTTGGTCCTGTCTGGATTGATAAGATACACCATAATTAGGCCTTAAATTTCGATCATTTTAATGTCAGTAGGCAAATGTGGCATTAAAATATCTCTTTAACAACTATGTTGACATTAAAATTTAAAAAATTTAATGTCACGTAGGGATTCTAACCTCAAATTTGAGGTCGGTTTAGGTAGTTGGCATTAAAAAATGGAAAATTTGATGTAAGATTGTTGATTTTAGTTTAAGCTTAACCGAACAAAACCCATCTCATCATCTATGTTCTGAAATATCCAAATTTTGCCGTCTTTGGCGAAATGGAAACCGGGGATGTCTTTAAATTGGGGTAGTTGTCCTTCTGCCTGGAGACGAAATTCTTTGTCATAAACTGAAATGTAAACTTTTGACCCAATCCTCTTGGGATACATTCCTGAAAAATCATCTTCAAATATGGTTTCATAATGAATCCGGTAATATTGTTGCCGATCATGATCCCTAATGGGAGGAAGAAAGGAAACTTCACCGTATATTCCTTTAAAAATGTTATGGAATTCCTTGGGGTCTGAAACTTCGGTAGGGTAATCGCCCGATTTCTCGGATTTGGTCAGATTAAAGGAATATGTATAATGATGGAGGCTGTCCGAAACGGGTTTATAAACATACAATTCACTTGAAATAGTTGAACTGATTATAATTTGATGATGGATGTTTACCACATAAATGTATGGCCCCCAAATTTCTTCTGTTTTGCCGTCATCATAGGTAATCGTAAACGCTTCGAACTTTTTCCAAGTTGGCAAAGCGTAAGTTTTTAAGGTACTGTCCCGAAGGTCGATTTTCCCAAATTCAAAGTTTTTACCTGGATATTAATTAATAATTCCATATACCTCATGCAGTTTGGCAGGATCAACAGCCTCATACATAAAGTCTTTCCCATTCTCGGTGATTTTTGTTTTTATGGGGTATAAATTTTGTAAAGCCATTAATTTTTCACCCTTAATGTTGAAAATTACAGGCGATGGCCATCCTTTGAATAGGATTTTGTCATCTCCCATATGAACTATTCCACCTCTTCCTTTATTCCCAACACCATCTGGCCCTTCTTTATCAAATGGCTGTTTTTCAAGAAGCACCAAATTATTCAAATCGATAGATTCCAAAGATGGCTCTTGAATATTAAAGTTATATAATACGTTGCCGTCTTTTGAAATACAGGCTGTACTCAATCCCCAGCCGAGAAACAAAAATTCTCCTTTTGCGTCCACCATCACGGTATCCATGGAAAATGTGATCTGGCTGAACTCCATTTCACGTTCTTTGGATGAGCCGCAAGCAATAAATAGCGTTAGGCTTAAAATAGCCAAGAGTTCATGTTTCATGGTGGGAAAGTTTTTGAGACTAATAAGTTAATCATAATCCCGGAACATAAAAACTAATTTTTAAAAAGAACAATTTTAGTTAATTCTGGCATGAAGGATAATTTGGATATTTTTACTAGTCAACTAGGTGAAATATCCGATATTTTTACTACGCATGAAATCAACCAAGCACACCGGAGAAATTTATCTTTTCGAGTCAATTCCCTCCTGCTTTAGCTGGAGGGGAAAGAAGAGTACCAATCTCTCCCGGCTTTAGCCAAACCAAATTCCTCTCCCTAAATCCTATCTTTATATTTTGGCTAAAGTCCATTGGTTGCTTGGCATTTATTAGTGAATGG
>JBBQXZ010000053.1:0-22468 GCA_038209145.1 Cytophagales bacterium
AGGTATTCGGATACCAAGGGATACGAAAGGGACGTAAGCCGGGAAATCTGGTCGTACAGGGATTGGGTGATCAGGTCGCTGAATAACAACATGCCTTTTGACCAGTTCACTATCGAGCAATTGGCGGGGGATCTTTTACCCCAACCCACCTTGGATCAACTGACAGCTACCGCCTTTCACCGAAACACCATGAACAATGACGAGGGAGGTACAGAAGACGAGGAGTTCAGGGTGGCAGCCGTCATGGACCGGGTCAATACAACCTTTGAGGTTTGGCAAAGCACCACAATTGCGTGCGTACAATGTCACAGCCACCCTTATGATCCTTTTCAGCACGAAGATTATTTCCAATTGATGGCTTTTTTCAACAATACCCGAGATGAAGACACCCATGCGGAGGAGCCAAAGCTAAAGTTTTATAAGGAGGAAGACAACGAGACAATTGAAGAGATCAAAGCCTGGGTAGGAACTTATGGAAACAAAGAAGCGGTCCGGCATGCAGAAAATTTTTTACTATATCAGGAACCAAAATACCACGCCCATGACTGCGAAGACTTTGTGAATGGCGAACTGATCGACACCAAGTGGTTGGGACTTTGGGATGATGGTTCCTGTTATCTCCGGGACGTATACACGGGTGGGTCAAGCCATTTATATCTGAATTATTGGACAGGTAACGAAGGCAGTAAAATGACCATCCGCCTAGGTGGACCAGAGGGAGAAGTCCTCAGTCAGTTTATCCTACCGAAAACCAATGGAAGGATCATCCACAAGGTACCATTCAAACCCGTGGATGGAAAGGTAGATCTATACCTCCATATGGAAAATAAAAATCTTGGCAAGCAGCAATCAACGAGTACGATCAATTGGTTTGCATTTGTGGATCCCATCCCCGGAAAGGAGAAGCCTGATTACAAAAACATCGATGAGACATTTTCGAAACTATTGAATACTTCTACCCCGACCGTCCCCATCATGATCGAAAACCCCGATTATATGCGGCGGGAAACAAAGGTTTTTGAAAGGGGAAATTGGCTCATGCTGGGAGAATCCGTGAAAACGAATGTTCCAAAAGAGTTGAATCCATGGAAAGAAGCATGGCCTGAGAACCGCTTGGGATTGGCTTACTGGCTAACCGATCCTGACAATCCCCTAACCGCCAGGACGGTTGTAAACCGGGTATGGGCACAACTTTTCGGGAGAGGCCTGGTAGCAACCCTGGAGGATATGGGTACCCAATCTGAAGAACCCAGCCATCAGGAACTGGTGGACTGGCTGGCTTGGAGACTAATCCATGAGCACAAATGGCAACTGAAGGGACTGATCAAAGACATTGTCCTATCCGGGACCTACGGTCAAAGCTCAATTAGTTCACTGGAACTTCATGATAAAGATCCCCAAAATAAATGGTATGCCCGGGGACCGCGATTTCGGATGAGTGCTGAGCAAATCAGGGATCAGTCTTTGGCCGTCGCCGGACTGCTTAGCCCACGCATGTATGGGAAGGGTGTCATGCCTCCTCAGCCGGACAATGTGTGGCAAACCGTCTATAACGGGGAAAGCTGGAATCCCAGTGAAGGGGAAGACCGATACCGTAGGGCTGTCTATACCTTACTGAAAAGGACAAGTCCATACCCTTCTTTCATTTCCTTTGATGCGGGCAGCAGGGAAGTGTGCACCATCAACCGAACGGTTACCAACACGCCCTTGCAGGCTTTGGTCACTTTAAATGACCCGGTGTACTTGGAAGCGGCTTTCCATTTCGCAACTGCCATGAAAAAGGCATTCCCAAATGACCCTCAAAAAGCGATCGCCTTTGGCTATGAAAAAGCCCTTTACATTTCCATACCACAAGTAAAATTGGACGCACTCCTAGAACTATATCACTATGCGGAAGAGGGGTTTAAGGCGAACAGCAACGACATGACTGATTTTCTCAGTTTTTCGGGGGAAACTGAAAAAAATGAATCACTGGCCGCACTGATGGTCGTGGCCAATGCAATCCTGAATTTAGATGAGTTTTTAACCAAGTCTTGACATGAATGATTTAGCAAAGTTATTTCTAGAAAAACAACAACGTGAAGTTCAGGCCAAGACAAGGAGGCATTTTATAAAAGAAAGTGCCGCAGCGCTGGGTGGTCTTGCCTTGGGATCCATGTTTTGGTCCTGCAGCGGTTCAGCACCGAAGTCATTGAATTTATCCGAAAGAGATCTAAATCCGCTTTCACCATTGTCTCCCCACTTCAACCCAAAAATACAATCGGTAATCTACCTACACATGGCAGGATCTCCCTCCCAGTTGGAGATGTTTGATTATAAGCCGGAGTTAGAAAAACTGCATAATCAGGCCTGCCCTCCCTCTTTGCTTCAGGGAAGGAAATTCGCCTTTATTCGGGGCACGCCTAACCTGCTGGGTCCCCAGGCAAAATTTGAGCAAGTCGGAGAATCGGGAGCTTGGATTTCCGATTTCCTGCCAAATTTCAAAAAGGTGGCTGACGATGTCGCCTTTTTAAAAGCAGTGCATACCGATCAATTTAACCACGGACCGGCCCAGCTTTTCATGCAGACAGGAAGTCCAAGACTAGGAAGGCCTAGCATGGGTTCTTGGGTTACCTATGGACTGGGATCCGAAAACCAAAACTTACCCGGATTTGTGGTATTGACTTCAGGTGGCAAGACCCCCGATGCAGGCAAGTCCGTTTGGGGCAGTGGATTTCTACCCTCCGTCTACCAAGGGGTACAGTGCCGCTCCAAAGGTGATCCAGTGCTATACCTGGAAGACCCAAAAGGGATGAAAAGGAACCTCAAAAGGAAAACGATAGACATCATTAATCAGATCAACCAGGAAGAATTCAATACCTATGCAGATCCGGAAATACTAGCCCGAATCAACCAATACGAAATGGCCTACCGGATGCAGATAGAGGTGCCGGAGGTCATGGACATTCGGGAAGAACCTGCCTACATCCACGATTTGTACGGAACCCAGCCTGGCGAGGAATCCTTTGCCAACAATTGCCTACTTGCCCGGAAACTGGTGGAAAAAGGTGTCCGGTTTGTCCAGTTGTACGATTGGGGATGGGATGCACATGGGACCGACAAGAGTACCGCTGTGGACTTGGGCATGAAGGACAAATGTACTGAAATAGACAAACCCATGACAGCCCTATTACTTGATCTCAAGCAAAGGGGACTGTTGGACAGCACGCTCGTAGTCTGGGGCGGGGAGTTTGGACGTACTCCCATGCAGGAGAATAGGGAGGGCAAAACACAAAGCTTCAAAGGCCGCGACCATCACGTGGACACCTTCACGATGTGGATGGCGGGAGGTGGTATCCGCAAGGGAATCACCCACGGAGAAACCGACGAGATCGGGTTTTCGGGAATCGAAGGAAGGGTATCCGTCCACGATATACATGCCACTATTTTACATTTACTTGGATTCGACCATGAACAGTTTACCTTTGATTTTCAGGGAAGGCCATTCCGGCTTACGGATGTCGAAGGTGAATTGATCCGTCCAATACTCGCTTAATCTATCCAATTATTTTCTTTCAAACCTTACTCTTGGCTACCATGAATCCGATAAATAGAAGATCATTTATACAGTATAGTGCATCCGCGGTGGCTGCTATGGCACTGTCTCCAACCCTGGGCTTTGGTCAAAATCCTGCCCGTAAATTCAAGGTAAGCCTGAATCCTGGGGCTATTGGAGTAAGCAGCACCCAAAAAGAATTAATCGGGCATGCTGTCAGACACAATTTTGAAGCCATATCCCCCTTGCCAGATCAGTTAGGGAAAATGTCCTCCGGCGAACTTTCGGAATTTTTGGGAGAAATGAAAGACCATAAGCTGAGTTGGGATGCTGCCGGTCTGCCGGTAGACTTCCGAAAAGACCAGGCTACCTTTAACGAAGGCTTGGCAGAATTACCAAAAATAGCCCAAATCTGCCAAAAAGCTGGGGTTACTCGAATGGGAACCTGGGTCATGCCCTCTCACAACGACCTGACTTACCTTCAAAATTTCAAACAACATCAAACCCGATTAAAACAAGCAGCACTCATTTTGAGTGATTATGGGATCCGGTTTGGCTTTGAATATGTGGGTACCAAAAAACTGAAAATTTCCAATCGATATCCCTTTGTAGGTACGATGAAAGAAATGCTTGAACTGGTAGCTGCCATAGATGTGTCAGGCGTTGGGATCCAATTGGATGCCTACCATTGGTACACCTCGACTGAAACAGTCGCAGACTTGGAGGGGCTGAAAAACGAGCAGATCATCACCTGTGACCTCAATGACGCTACCGCCGGACGAACCATTGCCGAACAGATCGATGGTGAAAGACAACTGCCAGGCGACAGTGGGCTTATCGACTTAACAGGATTTATGGGTGCACTGATTAAAATCGGATATGACGGGGCCATCCGGGCAGAGCCTTTCAATGCCAAGCTCAACGCCATGGAAAATGAAGAAGCTTTGAAAGCTACCTCAAAAGCCATGTGGCGTACGGTTAATTTGGTGTAAACACTACACCAAATTAACCTGTTGGTTTCCTATTTTTGGACAGGATGGCTTCTTCATTCAAGCCTGCATGGATACTTCCATCCTCAAATACAATGATTGGTCGCTTGATTATACTGCTTTTCTCCTGAAGAATGGAAATAGCCAATTCTGCGTTTGAAGTGGCGGCCTTTTCATTATCCGACAGCTTCTTATAGGTAGTGCCTTTTCGGTTCACCAACTCATCCAAGCTGATTTTTTTTAGAAAACCCTGTAACAATTCCGCAGTAGGAGCCTGCTTTTTATAGTCGACAAACTCATAGTCCATACCCTTCTTTTCAAATAATTTAAAGGTTTTTTTCATCGTATTACAATTCTTGATACCGTATATTGTAGTGGCCATAATATTTATTTACCCTATATTAACACATTCTATTTTAGTTTTTGAAATAATTTTTGAAAAATCTTCAATTCAATTAATTTAGAATCTAAATTTCCCTGAAAGATCTCATATTCAAACTTATAAGAATAATTGTCTTTTTACCTATTAGTTGCGGTAAGTTTTTCTATCTCCAGAGTGGTACATTTGGCACCACCTTAAGAGAAGCAGATAAACGAAACTGCCTGGCAAGCATGGCATACCAGCGGTGCTACGCTTTTAGCTTTTCCAGAACTGAAAGCTTTTTCCTCTTCAAAATGGGTACAGACGATTTCGTTATCCAGATTTTCTATTTTTCGGAACGTAGGTTCCAGGGTTGTGGAATTTTTGAATACAAAACTGCCGGATTTCAGGAACGGTTCCAACCTGTCTAATTGGTTTCGGGTATACCACAATAAATTAGTTCTCTTCTTTCAGTTTTGCCCTTGAGCCAGGTTTCTGCTCCAAGAGGGGCTATGCTAGTGCCATTAAGGATTCTATTGTAGTCCTAAGGAGCGTAGAAAGAGTAAATCGAGCTTTTTTTGTATAAACCAATCCAATTGAAGAATTGTGAATTCAAAAGCATTGCGACAACCTACCATACTACGGATTACGCTTGGGCAATGATTCTACATCAAGACATGGATATTCTATTGTATATTTCGAGCAGAATTAGTTCGACACCCTTCGGGGTCCTGGGGTGTTATAGCGCCATCATTTTTTCCATGGGTTCAACCCATGGCTATTCATAGTTTGATCTCCCGAAAAAATCGGGACAGGCATTTCAGGATCGTTTGGGTAAATGGACAGCAAATGAATAGTGAATAGTTTTCTAGACCGACCACAAAGTGGTCAAACCATGAATAGCCCCGGGTGAAACCAGGGGTTAAAGAAATATAGGCAACGGTTCCACGACGGTGTAGCCGTTGAACTTTGGTGAATGAAGATTGAATTGCAAATTTTAGAAAATAAAAAGACCACCAGAAGGGTTGGTAATTAATTTAAACTAGAGCTTTGAGGTGCTGATAAAAAAGAAGCTTCCGATAAAATCCCTCGTTTAAATAGAGTTTTTTGAAGGCGGTCAGCAAATGTTGGACAGCAAGTTAGTATACTTATAGATGGCCCATTAATTCGAAGAAACCAGCTTATAGAAACCATGACTCTAAATTTTTAATGATAGAAGCAGGATTTATCTCTTATAAGTTGTTCACTCCTTTTTGCAAGATCGATCATCACCCTACCTATTCCCCTTCGCTCGATTGTGTGTCTTACTTAGCATCTCACAGTTCTTGGCATCTGTTGCACGACCTTTGCTCGACGCAGCTACATGGTCTGCGTCCATTTCGGCCAGTTTCCATATTATAGTCTTGTTGGCATCATGCCCAAGAACGCAAAATGTATAGTTGGATTCGCCTTTGGTTTCAGCAGTCTTGGTTTGGATCGTGTAGGTAGATTTCTTGGTCGCTTCGTCAAAAACTCGTACATCCAGTAATTTGGTATCTTCCCAACCACCGAGAATGTATTCAAAAACACCTTTGCAATTTTTGACATATTTCTCTTGCCACCTTTAATTTCAGAAAGGACAAAAGTTGTTTGAATTTATCGGGAAGAGAGGTGGTAGTTTACCTTTTCACTCAAGAATTTCCCACGGTCAATGAATGGTATTCTTAATGCATCCGGAAATGCTTTTTCCTTTTTAATCTTTAAGATTCGGTGGTCGGCGAACTCCAGGTTGGAGATACTTATTCTTCTAGAGATAGTTGGGTCAGTACCCCAAGAATTTGGGAGGGAATTAGATTTTGGCTAAAGCACATTGATTTGATATTATTTTAAGATGGATGGGCTAAAGCCACATCCCAATTGATGTTGAGTTTTAATTTTTGATTTACTTAAAAAAAAGGGAGCGGATTCCCCCTTTTTTTATTTATCCGGAAACCACCACTTTTAAGGCTTCCTCATTGGCTGTGAGAAACTGGTCAATGTGCGTATCTTTCAGTGCGGTGGAAAGAAACAAACTTTCATATTGTGAAGGGGCTAAATAGATACCCCTCTTGAGCATTTCTTGAAAATACTTTCCAAAAGCTACCGTATCACAAGTTTTGGCAGATTCAAAATCTGTCACTTTATTCGCTGTAAAAAACAGGCTGTACATGCTGCCTATATGATTGACTGTGAAAGGCAATCCGAGTGATTGAAGGCTATCCTTTATGCCATTGACGATTTTCGATCCGGTTTGTTCCAATGTTTCATAAATTTCCGGAGTATGGTGCAGGTGATTTAGGATAGCCAAACCCGCTGCCATGGCGATTGGATTTCCTGACAAGGTACCAGCCTGGTAGACTGGCCCTTCCGGAGACACAAAATCCATGATTTCCTTTCGGCCACCATAGGCCCCAACAGGCATCCCTCCTCCTATGATTTTACCCATGGTGGTCATATCGGGGATTACTCCCAAGTACTGTTGGGCGCCGCCCTGAGCCAGCCGGAATCCGGTCATCACCTCGTCAAATATCAGCACAATGGCCTCTTGGTCACAAAGTGATCTTAGTCCTTCCAAGAAGCCTGGCTCAGGTAGGACGCAACCCATATTACCGGCTACAGGTTCGATAATGATGGCTGCGACCTCACCCCTGTTGGCTTCAACTACCTGCTTTACTTTTTCCAAATCATTGTAGGGAGCCAAAAGGGTATCCCTGGCAGTACCTTTGGTAACTCCCGGCGAATCCGGATTTCCCATGGTAATGGCTCCAGAGCCCGCGGCAATAAGGAAGGAATCGCCATGCCCGTGATAGTTCCCTTCAAATTTGATGAATTTGTCCTTTCCCGTATATCCCCTTGCCACCCTTATGGCTGACATGGTCGCCTCAGTGCCACTGTTTACCATCCGGACTTTTTCTACGGAAGGAACCATTTGTGTGATGAGTTCGGCCATTTCCACTTCTCTGGCTGTTGGGGCACCAAAAGAAGTCCCGTTTTCCATGGCTTTAATTACCGCTTCACGGACAAGGGGATGGTTGTGACCTAAGATCATCGGTCCCCAGCTGTTGATAAATTCAATATATTGATTGCCATCTTCATCATAAATATAAGGCCCATCGGCCCGGTGGATGAAGATGGGATTCCCACCTACCGCTTTGAATGCCCTTACCGGGGAGTTTACGCCTCCCGGAATGAACTTCCTTGCTTTGGCAAAGAGTGATTTACTGGTTGTTGTTTCTAACATGGTGAACTATTCTATGACAATTGCCCCCTCTTCCAATCTTAGTATGGGAACAAAATTATTGTAAGATGCTTTGGAAAAATCAAACCCGAAAGTCAAAACCCCTTCCATATACTTACTTTTTTGCAGGTTATTCTTGAAGTTGAATCCCTTTTCAGTATTGGCTACGCTTAAAATCCAATGGATAAGTTCGTAGCCCAAATAAGAATTGAGACCCGGAAAACTTTTAAAATAACCAAAATAAGATTCTCTAAAATCCTCCACTGCGGGCGAGGACAAATTGGGCGTATTGTTACTGATAAAATGGAAGTCTTGGGCTTCCATCATTTCATAGCTGGCAAAATTGAAATAAAGCCAACTATCCATCACAACTATGGGGACACTTGAACTCAATGACTCGACGAGTGAGAACGTTGGGTATGCAATGTTGGGGTCATCAGAAAAAATCACAATCATATCAGCTTTGGAACTACTGCTGCCATCGGAGAGGCCGACCTGATCAAAAAAAGACCGCATGTCCTTGGAAGCCACTTTTTGACTTTTTACGATGGTTATTCCTTCCGATCGCGAAAAATTTTCAAAGCTTTTTGCCAACAATTCATCCCTGATTGTCCCTGAATAGGCCAAGGCGACACGTTTGCCTTGAAAACGTTTTAAATAATTGACAGCGCTTTTTGCCAACGATATGGTGGAAGGGCGAAACAGGAATGCCTCATCCATTGATGTCAGACTTTCATTGATGTTTGAAAGCGGGTTGACAAAAGGGATTTTTCGCTCACTTGCAAAAGTAGCTACTACCTCGATTTCTTCTGGATAGATAGGTCCCACTATTACATCCGCTTTTGAAAAAAAAGGGTCATTAAGGATTTTCTTGATTTCTTCAGGGTTTCTTTCCGTATCAAATGATCTGAGCTCCACCTTTATTCCATTTCTTTTAGCTTCATTTACTGCATGAAGAATACCCGTGTACAGCTCAAATACGAAATTAGTGGCGGGTAGACTTGAGACACCTTCACCTCCAGCGTAATTAAACGGAAGTACCAAAGCTATATCTAGTGTTTGGTTTTGCTCCTTTTTCTCGTAGACTTTTTCGCTTTCCACAACGGCATCTATAGGGGTTACAAGCTTAATACGGTCAAAAATTTTGGTTTCTGACGGGGAAAGTGATGGCTGGGAAGCAAGTTTTTCTTTGAGGGCAAGCACCAATCCAAAATTGGTCTCAAACTGCTCCAGTTGTATAAGCAGCACGCTTGTCGGAACATATTTCATGAAGGAATAGGTGGCCTTATACCCCTCCATTTTTAGCGACTCGTTTTCTATTCGCCCGATAGCAGACAAAGCTTCGGTAAATCTATTTTGTTTGAAATCGATCAAAGCCATTAAAAACCCGGCTTTTTCCTTTTGATCCCTCGTCCCTTGGGAGATCAGAGGTTGTAAGGATGTTTTGGCAAGTTCAGACTGTTCATTTCCAATAGCTGCCCTCCCAAAATGATACCTGGCGTATCCTGCCAAATCTCCGTAAAGTTGGTCATCCATATACGGACGCAACAGATCCATGGCGGCTTTAAAATCATCTTTTTCTATCAATTGGATTGCCTGCCTATAGTTTTCTGCTCCCTGCTGGGAATAACCCCACTCGGGTAAACAAAGCAAAAACAAGAAAAGGATTAAAATGGTCTTCATTAAAATGGATGTTGGTCGATGGATGATATCAATTATTATACCTTAAAGATATTGAACACGAAAATAGGGGATTTTGAACCAAGATTGCATCAAAAAACCCGATATCTTCACTAGGCCAATCACTTATTCCCATTCTATGGTTGCGGGTGGCTTGGAGCTGATGTCATACACTACTCGGTTTACACCTTTTACCTTGTTGATGATATCATTGGAAATTTTTCCCAAAAACTCATAGGGAAGGTGAACCCAGTCGGCAGTCATGCCGTCTACCGATGATACGGCCCGCAGCGCAACAACTTGTTCATAGGTACGCTCATCTCCCATTACTCCCACGGATTGGATAGGGAGCAAAATAGCACCGGCCTGCCACACCAAATCATATAAATTGGCTTCCTTCAACCCATTTATAAAAATTGAATCCACTTCTTGCAGAATATGGACTTTCTCGGGGGTAATATCCCCAAGAATGCGGATGGCTAACCCGGGTCCCGGAAAGGGATGTCTTCCGACTATGTTTTCAGGGATATCCAGTGCCCTTCCTACCTCTCTTACCCCATCTTTAAACAGCGTTTTTAGCGGTTCTACTACTTTCAGATTCATGAAATCCGGCAGACCTCCCACGTTGTGGTGAGATTTGATGGTTGCTGATGGACCATTGACAGATACTGACTCAATCACATCCGGATAGATTGTCCCCTGCCCCAACCATTTTACATCTTTCAATTTGTGGGCCTCCTCATCAAACACTTCAATAAAAGTTTTTCCGATGGCCTTGCGCTTTCCCTCCGGATCTGATATGCCCTTGAGGGCATCATAAAATTTCTGCTTGGCATCTACTCCGATGACATTTAGCCCCAATCCCTTATAGGATTCCAATACTTCCCCAAATTCATTTTTGCGAAGCAACCCATTATCGACAAACACACAGGTGAGATTTTCCCCAATAGCCCGGTCGATCAGAGTGGCGGCTACGGAAGAATCCACGCCGCCGGACAAGCCCATTACCACGCTGTCCTTGCCTATCGTCTTTATCAGTTCTTGAATGGCAACATCTATAAAAACATCGGAAGTCCATTCTTGTTTGCAATCACAAATTCGAACCACAAAGTTTCTCAGCAGGTTTTTCCCTTCAACAGAATGGGTAACCTCCGGATGAAACTGAATCCCATAGGTTTGCTCTCCTTCCACCTTGAAAGCTGCCACCCGGACAGACGGTGTGCTTGCGATGATATCAAAACCTTCCGGCAACTCCTTGATGGTATCGCCGTGAGACATCCAAACTTGTGATCCGTGGGTCATCTCTACAAAAAGACTGGCATGTGTGTCGAGATGGCTCAAGTTGGCCCGCCCATACTCTCTTATTTCTGAAGGCACTACATTTCCTCCATATTTCTGAGCCATCAATTGAGCGCCATAGCATACACCAAGGATGGGAAGTTTACCCCTAAGACGATCCAAATCCAAATCTGGAGATCCCTCATCCCTTACCGAGCATGGGCTTCCTGATAAAATGATTCCTTTAATGTCATCCGAGAGCGGGGGAATCTTGTTGAAGGGGTGGATTTCACAATATACATTTAGCTCCCTGACCCTTCGTGCAATCAGTTGGGTATATTGGGAGCCAAAATCAAGGATCAAAATCTGTTCTGCCATGCGCAAAGTTAATCAGCCCTCCTTAATTCCCGAAATAAAACAGGTTTTTTATCCCAAAACAAAAGCTGCTTATCTTATTTCAATCATCCAAAGCATCCGCAGTTTCCCCGACAAATAAGGTTTCAAGAACGCTGGCATTCAATCCTTTATCGGATAGATACCTCGCAAAGCTGTGGGTGAAACCATGTGTCAATAGGATTTCCTCTGCCCCTGTAGCTGCAATTGCTTCATTGAGTCCCTTCCAATCCGCATGGTCGGACAACACAAACCCCGCATCCATCGCCCTCCTCCTTCTCGCTCCCCGGATATTCATCCAACCTGAGCACGCCGCCGTACGGTAGGGAGCCAGTTTCTTAAGCCAAGGCGAACCCGCAGCCGAAGGTGGAGCTAAAACCATTGCATTGGTATAGTCCTGTTTGGGCACCATATCGGTCACCTTTTCGGCTTCGGGTAATCGGATACCGTCAGACATCAACGCTTTGTTGGTATTCCAAATCGCTCCATGGAGAAAAACAGGCCCATTTTCCAAGTTGAGGTACTTCAAAACCCGCTGAGCCTTCCCCAAAGAATATACGAAGATCACCGAACATCGCCCTTGGGAAGCATTATCCCACCACCATTGATTGATTGCCCCAAAGACCGCTTCCTGAGGTTCCCACTGGTAGATAGGAAGTCCAAAAGTACATTCAGAAATAAATTGATGACATTTTATCGGTTCAAAGGGGGTCGACAAACCGTCCGCTTCCGTCTTATAATCGCCGCTTACCACACTTACCTCACCCTTATATTCCAACCTTACCTGAGCTGATCCGGGGATGTGACCTGCCGGATGAAGAGAAACCTTCACCCCATTCTTTGTGACTGGCTTGCCATAGGGCAATGTTTCTAGGGATATGGATTCGCCCAGGCGGTACTTTAATATATTTTTCGAATCGTCATGCGCAAGATAGTGGTGCATTCCCCACCGGGCATGATCCGCATGGGCATGGGTGATGATTGCTCTATCCACCTCCCGCCAGGGATCAATGTAAAAATCTCCCTGGGGACAATACAGTCCATTTTCCCTTAGTTCTAAAAGTGCCATAAACGAGACGTAATTCTGATTTTTGCTAAATTTCCGTCAGCGGTACGTTAGCCTTCGCATAACTCAACCTTGCCAGCTTTCGACCTACATGGTATTCATCCAAGCCAGATACTGTGACCGTCCCGAGCGTCTCCAAACTGATAAATCCATCCTCTCCGAGTGCCTTTTCTTCCACAAACACATGAGCAATCTCTCCGATAACCATGACTGTACCATTTATCTGAAGGGTCTGAACCTCCGCAAGTGTACACCCAATTTTAAGCGGACTGGCTTTTACATAGGGTGCCCAAAATCCTTCCAAATATTCTTCCTCCAATCCTGTTGCCTGAAACTCTGACTCCTCCCACCTTGCGCTGGTATGATGGGCTTCCTTGTAAAAAGCTTCTGTCACATGGTTGAGCGTAAAAAACTTACTTGCCAGGATATTTTCAAGCGTATGTCTCTCCGCAGTATGGGGTCTAAAAAGAATCCCAATCAATGGAGGACTGGCTCCAATGTGGAAAACTTGAGTAAAGGGAGCCAGATTGGTTTTTCCAGAATCACTTTTTGTTCCGATCAAATTCAGGCTTTTATAACCCGAAAGGCAATTGACGAAATCTCTCCGATAAGATTTATCCGTAGATAGTAAAGCCCTCTTGTCGAAATGCTTCATCAAAGTAAAATCGCCTCTTCAATGGAGTCACAGTACTTTATATCCAACTTTTTAATGATGTTGTCTGGGTTATTCTTCATAATTTGCTCTTTGGCGATCATTACCATTTTTTCAAACCACTTTTCCTCGGGAAGTATTTTCCGGTGTTTACTTACGCCATATTGCAACATTTCTTTCTTCCACACCAAGAAATACCATTCCATACTAGGTTGATGAAATGCTCGCAATGCCCTTTTGTCAAAAATAAATTTTTCAAAATTCCCCATTTTTATTATCTCTGAAATTTTTTCGAAGGTTTTTTTAAAATCTTCGATTGGGACATAATCCGTCAACAACTCACAGATAACGATACCTTCATCATAATTTGCAAAAACTTTCGAATATCTTTCCTCAAAAGACAAGTCAAAGTTTTCCATGGCCGACTTATTTAAGGTTTCTTTCATCTGGAATAAATTGTTTGGTACCAAAAGGAAAATTAGTTGTTTTTAAAACAAGCATCAAGTAAAGATGATTTATCATTAAACAATAAATTTCAAATTAATGAAATGAATTTTTACGCTGTGCCTTGTTGTTCTCCACCTCTTGCTTAAAATGATCCATGTCTTCTTCAATTCTAATAGCATAATCGATTGTGGTCTTCATAAGTTCCTGCTGGGCAGTAATCTGTTCTTTCAAGCGGGCTAATTCCCTATTCAATTCACTTAACTTCTCCTCATAGGCTTTTCGGAGCTTCTCTTTTTCCAGTTGAGCTTTTTTCAGTTCAGCCTTAAAAATCAAATATGCTTCAGGTGGAGTTTTCATGCTATTTCTACTTAATTCAAAGGGGAATATACCCATATCAACGAACCTTAATTTGAATGTTCCTGTATATTTTACCGGATAACTGACATACCCCCGTCTACATTAAGCACCTGTCCGGTAACCCAAGAAGACTGGTCCGACAAGAGATAAAGCGCAGCTTCAGCTATATCTTTGGCTTCTCCATACCTGCCAAGAGGATGTCGTTTTTTCGCACCTTCTTTCTTGTCATCGGTAGAAAGTAACGATGCCGCCAACGGAGTATCCGTCAAAGAAGGAGCCACAGCATTAACCCTGATCTGCAAAGGGGCCCATTCTGCTGCCAAGGATCGCGTCATCGCTTCCACTGCCCCTTTGGCTCCAGCGATAGAAGAATGAAACACAAGGCCTGACTGTACCGCCACTGTACCAAACAATACCACAGAAGCCCCTTTTGAGTTTTTGAGCGATTTGAAGCAAGCCTGCAACACCCTTACAGCTCCCAGAAAATTGATCTCCAAATCTTGTTGAAAATCCTCTATTGAAAGACGGTGAAACGGCTTAAGGGTTATACTACCAGGACAGTAGACCAATCCATGAATCGTGTCCGGAAGATTATTCAGGATATCCCCGTCTTTGGTTGCATCAAATTGGAAATCATCCGTTTTACTTCTGGAATAAGCAAACGTATTTGCGCCAAGCTTTTCAGCAGCATGGAGTATTTCTTTCCCAATTCCACTACTACCGCCTATGATTACTATATTTTTATCTTTCATTTCTACCATTTCCTTTAATGTATAATTGAAAAGCGTGCAAAATGTTTCAGGAATGTGGTTACAAAAAAAACCGAAGCTACCTTCGGTTTTTTTATGCCCTGCCAATACACTGGATTTAGGGAAAAGTCTCCCCCATTATTAAAATGCTATTTTTTCAACGTCAAGTATTTTATAAACTCATTCCGGGATTGGTCATCTCTTTCAAACTTCCCACTATAGAAAGAAGTTACCGTACTACTGTTTACATCGCCTATCCCCCTAGAGGACACACACATATGATTTGCATCGACAATCACGGCTACATCATCCGTTCCAAGGATTTCTTTCAGTTCGTTCCCTATTTGCATTGTCAACCTTTCCTGAACTTGAGGCCTTTTGGCAAAATATTGCACAATTCTGTTTATCTTGGAGAGTCCGATGACATTTCCATTAGCTATATAAGCAACGTGTGCTTTGCCGTAAATGGGTACGAAATGATGTTCGCAATGGGAGAAGAATGTAATGTCTTTCTCCACCAACATTTCATTGTATTTGTATTTGTTCTCAAAAAGCTTTGCGTCTGGCTTATTTTTTGGGTCAAGTCCCGAAAATACCTCCTTGATGAACATTTTTGCCACCCGCTTCGGCGTACCCTTCAAACTATCATCCGTCAGATCCAAGCCCAAAACGTACATGATCTCCCGAAAATGTTTTTCTATCAACTCCATTTTGAGCTCATCATCCATCTCAAAAGCATCTTCCCGCAGGGGTGTTTCGTGTGAAGTACCTACATGAGAATCTCCCATCTCATCGATCGCTTCACTATAGGACATTCCCGTCGTATTCAACAAAGTTTCTTTCTGTTTCATATAATCGTACTGTTAATTCGTATGTTGTGTCAATTTTTTCTCTTAAAATATTCCAAATAACCACAGCAATGTTTTCCGCAGTTGGGTTAAGATTTTTAAATTCATGGGTATCTAAGTTTAAATTTTTATGATCGAATTTTTTAATAATGTGGTCTTGGATTAGATCTTTCAACAACTTCATGTCATAGACATAACCAGTCTCCGGATCAATAGGTCCTCTTAACTTGACCACCAAATCGTAGTTGTGCCCATGAAAGTTGGGATTGTTGCATTTACCAAAAACTGACGTGTTCTTTTCATCCGACCAATGGGGGTTATGAAGCCTGTGGGCAGCATTAAAATGTTCTTTTCGATAAACGGTTACTTTCATACGGATACAAACTTGATATAAATTATTTTGTTTAACACTTTTCTAAAATAATTAAACATTTTTACAATCCCTTAACTTTCGGTGTAATCTTTTCCTATACTCCTGGGGAAATTCCATAACGCCAATTTTGAAATTGACAAGCTGTTAACATCCAAGAATAGGTTTTGGGTTCAAATCAATCTTTATAAAAAAATCACTATTCTTATAGTTACCTGAAATTATTTTCGACATATTTTGTTAACTTAACGAACAAACAGTCTTAATTTTAAATCAATTTTAAATGTAATTCTATGAAGAGAATTTGGTGTATTGGAATTATTTTCCTGTTTGGTTCCCTGACAACCCCAAAAATCCAGAGTAATGCTGTAGAGAGGCTATCCTTCAATCTTGTTTATCCGAAACACACGGAAGATATCATTTATCTGACAGATTTAATTTTTGAGGAGTTTGACGATTCAAAGCCAATTCCTGAAAAGAGTATGCTTCAAAAGGCGTTGACTGGTTATTTTCATCTGATAGAAAAAGGAGCCATATCTGCTGGAAGGCCTCTCACCATCATTGATTTTTCGATTCCATCCACCAATGATCGCCTTTGGGTGATTGACATGGATAAACTTGAAATACGTTTACAATCTCTCGTTGCCCATGGGAGGAATTCGGGTGAAAACATGGCCAAAAACTTTTCAAATCAACATTCGAGCTATATGAGTAGCGTGGGCTTTTATCTTACAGGTGAAACTTACGAAGGCAATCACGGATATAGTCTGCGACTGGATGGATTGGAAAAGGGGTTCAACGATCAAGCAAGATCCCGGGCAATTGTCATTCACGGAGCGGATTATGTGAATCAGAAATTCATCTCTACCACCGGGCGGTTGGGCAGGAGTCTGGGTTGTCCTGCGCTGCCCATGGAAACCCATAAAGATATCATCAACCTGATCAAAGAGAAAAGTCCACTTTTTATCTATGCTGAAGTTCCCGGGTATTTAGCGCATTCCCCCTTTCTTAGACCCCTCGGATAAGAGGTACGAACGTTGAAAGTGCTTTATACAATTCCTCGTCACGTTCATAGATATCCTCCCTGAACATGGGAATTCCCCGGGAATCTGTCCAGAAAGTCAAATACAACAATACCACAGGAATTTTTCGATTGAGCATGACAATTTGTTCATTGCGGCCATTCATGGCCGCTGATATTCGGTCATCAGACCACAACGGTTGATCCGCCAATAATAACCTGGCCAATTCAAGCGGTTTTTGAATCCGGATACACCCCGAGCTGAGTGCTCGATCGTCCCGGGCGAATAACTCCCTGGATGGGGTGTCATGGATGTATACATTATGCGAATTAGGAAACATAAACTTCACCCGCCCCAGCGAATTGGACGGGCCGGGATCTTGCCTTACCATGTAAGGAAAATTCCTTGCGGTAATTCTACTCCAGTCCACCGTTTTTGGATTCACTTCTTGACCATCATGTGTTAAAAGCCGCATGTTTTTGTTCGCCAGGTATCCGACATTCCGCTTGATTGCCGGAATGACATCATTGCGGAGGATGGTGGTTGGCACTGTCCAAGTTGGACTGAATACCAAATAGGACATGGGAGCATTGAAAACGGGAGTTTTCCGATAGGCCTTTCCCACGATGGCATTGCTGTGGAGCAAGGTGTCTTTTTCTTTTATGAAATCCATGGAATAATTGGCGATATTTACCAGAATCACCTCTGATAATACCGTATCGGGCAGCCACCTCAAACGCTCCATGTTTACAATTGCTTGGCGTATAAAATCATTTGGGGATTTATTCAAAGCACGGATGGTAGCATTCCCGATCACGCCATCGGGGTTTAAGCCGTGTTTTTGCTGAAAAATTTGTATCCGTTTGAAAAGTGCTGAATCATACATCTCCCGAGCATCTGTTAGCCCTTGGTGATGATCCTCCCAAAAATCCAATCTTTCTCTTATTTTGGTAATGACTGCATGGATTTCTAAAGGTTTTATGGATTTTGCCGCGGCCAATTTTTGCCAATTCTTGGGCATTTGTTTATCCTTCCGATAGAGTGCCATCAGGCTTCGACGCATTCGGCTATACATCGGAAGTCCGGGATAAAGGGATGCAATCTCTTTTCTCACATCTCCTGATTCGATGGCCACTTTGAGTCTGACAACTACTTCCTTTCTGGGTTCTTTCCGCTGTATTTCCCATCCAAATATGCTGTGACTTGGGTCAACTTTTCCCTGATAGATATGGGTGGCCAATTCCAAGAAAGCATCTGTAAGCAGGATATCCACGGTGGCCAATTCTACGGCAGTGAGAGTTTTTCCAAGACCGAGGCTAGCCTTCTCGATGGCTTCAAAATAGATATTTATTACTCCCAAATGGTAGTCTCGAGGGTCTAAACCGTCAAATTTGGACTGTTGAATCTCATACCGCATTTCATATGCGGTACACGTTAGATTACCTCCCTGAATCCACGCTTCCCGAAAGCCCCTCTCTGTGTAGAAATCCAACCCTTGTCTAAAATGCAACCCGCGATTGGAACCAACTTGCCAGTTAACGACCCCTTCATGGGCTTCAAATAAATTTCTGATTTCGAAGGCAATCTCCTGCGTTAACTGTGTTTCCCGGGCAAGTGTAAAGTGATTAACTGACAGAAACAAAAAAATACAAACCCATCCCGCAATTCTTTCCATTTTAGACAAAATTAAATTAAAGTTGGACATGGCTGATGCTTCTTCTAATTTTCTAATTTATAACCTTCATAAGCATGACCCACTTCCCAACTTGATTTTACCATTTTTAAAAAAGATTCCAACCGACCGAGGGGAATCAAATTGGGGCCATCACTCAAGGCTTTCGATGGATCTGGATGGGTCTCAATAAAAAAACCATCCACGCCCGCAGCCGCAGCGGCACGGGCAAGGTAAGGCGCAAATTCCCGCTGACCTCCACTGCTTCCACCCATTCCCCCTGGCTGTTGCACACTATGGGTCACGTCAAAAACAACTGGGGCAAACTGTCTCATAATCGGAAGCGCCCTCATGTCTACAACCAAGTTGTGGTATCCCAAAGTAAAGCCCCGCTCGGTAAGACAAACTTGTTCATTTCCTGAATCACGAATCTTATCTACGGCATACCGCATATCCTCAGGAGCCATAAATTGACCTCTTTTGATTTTAACGGCTTTCCCTGTCTCCGCGGCAGCAATTAGCAGGTCTGTTTGCCTGCATAAAAAAGCAGGAATCTGCAAAACGTCCACAACAGCTGCCACCTCGGCTGCTTGATAACTTTCATGAATATCTGTCAACAAAGGAACGTTCAAGCGCTTGCCGACCTCCTCCAACACCCGAAGCGCTTTCTCCCTGCCCACGCTCCGAAACGAACCGGAAGATGTCCTGTTTGCTTTATCAAAGGATGCCTTGAAAACATAATGAAATCCAAAGGCCTCCGCCAGAGATTTGGCCTTTTCTCCTACTTCCAGGCAAATATCCAAACTCTCCACCGCACAGGGTCCCGCAAAAAGGACGGGAACGTCTCCTCCCAAAGAGATCCCTTCCCTAATATTCATCTGATATTTATTCCTATTCATCCTTATCGGTTTTAAACGCGTTAACCTATCCTGTTTTTGGCATGATCATCCATCATATGGGCGATTTATCAATTTTTCAACTATCCCTTGTAGGGCTCCTTTAGTCTCCAATATCGTATCCGCAACTTCTCGAAAAGCACCTTCTCCTCCTTTCAGGGAGGATATAAAATCCACTAGATCTTTGACATAGGGTAAGGCGTCTACCGGCGCTGCCGAAAATCCCACTTTGGAGAGAATCTCCAAATCGATCAGGTCATCGCCCATATAGGCACACTGCTCAAGTGTAATTCCCAGTTCAGAAAGGATTTCCCGAACTTTTACATATTTATCCCGGACGCCGTGATAATGGAAATCAACTCCCATTTGCTGGCACCGGTGTTTGACCACAGCGACATTTCTGCCTGAAATGACCCCAATTTGAACTCCCGCTTCCTGCAAAAGCGCAATAATTTGCCCATCTTTTACCTGGAACTGCTTATATTCCATTCCCTTGTCATCCAGAATGATTCCGCCATTCGTCAAGACCCCATCCACATCCGTGATCAGAACCCGGATGTTTCTAATTTTTTTTAATAGATCTGGAGAAAGTGTTTGGGGGGTGTACATATTAACGTTTTTTCTTCCATTGGATAGAATATAAGTCAAGCCTGCGCTGTGCAAGGTTCCTTACACTTCCCGCTTTCCTTAATTTGGTAAGCAAATCCAAGTCCACATCAGCCACTATGGTCGTTTCTGTATTCAAGGAAGCTTCTGCAATTATAGCGTCATGCGGAAAGGAAAAATCTGAAGGCGAATAAATAGCGGCTTGAGAATGCTGGATATCCATGTTTTCCACCTTTGGCAAATTACCTACAGAACCGGTAATGGCCACGTAGCATTCGTTTTCTATGGCCCTGGCTTTGGCACAGGTACTTACTCTTAGGTAGGCATTTTTCGTGTCGGTCCAAAATGGGACAAAAAGAATATCCATTTCCTTTTCAGCGAGAATTCTTCCCAATTCGGGAAACTCCACATCATAGCAAATAAGGATCCCTATTCTCCCCGCATCGGTATCGAACACTTTGATTCCATTGCCCCCTTGAAGTCCCCAATAGGCCTGCTCATCGGGAGTGATATGGAGTTTGTATTGCTTGTCCATGGTGCCGTCCCTTCTACAGAGGTAGCTGACATTCCGCAACTTCTTTCCATCGTATTCAGGCATGCTTCCGGCGATAATGTTGACGTTGTACGAAAGAGCCAAGTCCCTCATCCTTCCCACAATCTCCTCTGTGAAATCCGCAAGGTTCCTTATCGCTTCGGATGCTTCCATGTTGTTGAATTCCGACAACAAGGGGGCATTGAAAAATTCAGGGAATAAGCAAAAATCTGATTTGTAGTTGGAAATGGTATCTACAAAAAATTCCACTTGTTGCATCAAATCATCCACATTGGCAAAGCGCCTCATCTTCCATTGAACCAATCCCAGTCGGACACTGCTTTTTTTGTTTCCTATTAGCTTTTCTTCCTTTTCGTAATAGATATTGATCCATTCCAGCAAGGTGGCATAGGCCCTTGAGTCCAAGTCCTCTGGAAGATATTTGGTGATGACTTTTCTCACGTGAAATTCATTGGCCAGCTGAAATGACAATACCGGATCAAAGATCTCCTTGTTTTTCACCAGTTCAATGTATTTCCGGGGTGTCATCTGCTCGGCATATTTGTTGAAACCGGGAATCCTGCCTCCCGCTATGATGGACCGGAGGTTTAGGTTTTCGCAAAGTTCTTTCCGCGCATCATACAACCTTCTTCCGAGCCTCAGCCCGCGATATTCTTTGTCAACAAATACGTCCGTTCCATAAAGCGTGTCTCCATCCTCATCATGGGTGTCAAATTTCCCGAATCCGGTGATTTGATCATAGGTATGTGTATCTCCAAACTTGGAATAATCCACGATAAGGCTCATGGCTACTGCCACCACCTTACCATTATCCTCGATACAAATTTGTCCCTCGGGAAAGGCCTTTACTTGATTTAGGAATTCTTCCTTGGTCCAAGCCATGCCCTGATTTTTATAGATACTGACCATGATTTCCCGAATGTCCTCATAGTCAGAAGGTTTGATATTTCTAAGCTTAAGTCGATGTTCTAGCTCTTCCTTTTTGTTACTCATGCCACAAAAATACTAAAATAAATGTGTATAATACACCGTATGAAAATATGTGAAGGATCTCCCTAACAGGAATTCATCCCGATTACGTAAAGCACGGGTGTCGGAAGGATTTCCTGAATTATTTCTCCAAAGGGGGGTTGGCAAAGTATGATCCAGGATCCTAGCTTTCGTTTCACTTATCAAATGCCGTACCCTCGGCTTTTTTTATGTTGTAAAATTCTCTTCCTACTCGGCGTATGTGGACAATGAAATCAGGATTGCTTGTTTTGTTATAAATTGAAATATCAAATTTTTAAGGCAACATCAAATCATCTAACTCAAACTCAATTTCCGTCTCTAAACTTAAACCGATATCTTTTCCGACTACTAGGGTAAGATCTATGTCAGAGGCAGCGCTGTAATTACCCATTGCAATTGAGCCATACATTAAAATGCGCTTTATCTGTTGGTACCTTGAGCATACTGCTCTAACGCTTTAATTAGTCAACTCCATAAATGCCCAAGAAAAAATCAATTGAGCAGCATTTGAATTTGTTACAAAGACACGAAGATTTGATGAAGCTAATTCGATACGTTATACGCAGTTTTGTAATCCTGCAAAAAACCAATTTCTCGTTTCTTATTGCTATACTTTCAACTAATCTTCTTAATTTTCAGACGGAACTTTTAAAATAGATTAATGTTAAAATGTTGACTAAATCTATGGACAAAATATATCAAGATATTAAAGAGGGAAATTTGGGTT
>JBBQXZ010000054.1:0-22453 GCA_038209145.1 Cytophagales bacterium
AGCTGGCCTTGTATGGCCAACTCCGGCCTCAAAAACCCAGCACCCGGTTCGAAGTAGGCCCTGTCAGATTTCTTCAAATTAAACGCTGGAAATTGTTGATTCACTTCCATGAAGTCCATGACTTTAAAAGGGATTCCTGATTTTTGGGCAAGTGTAACCGTATTGTCAAAAAAATTGGCTGCCCCGTGTTTGGCCCATCTGTCCAATCCGGATTCAAAAAGCAATGCCCCACATGGGGTAAATAAGGATATCCCTGTTAGCCGCTCAACTTCTGGCCAAAGTTCGTGCGAGCGTGCCACAAAAGGCAAAAAGGCTTCTCCTTCCCCTACAGCTAACCGGGTGATGCGTGTCTCACCGTGGGAACTCCCCATTTCGTGGGGAGGATCATACTGGTCTATTCCCAATACCTTAATCCCCGCCCGACTGAGATGCCAAAGAACGGCGGAACCCAGCCCGCCCAGACCAATAACCATTACATCTACCCGCTTACCCATTACTTCCAAAATTAAGCATTAAATGCTTCTTGGAGTAAGCCCAAAACCTGTTTTTTAAAATACTGTAATTTTTCCCCATACTCATTTTCATCATCGATCATGGCCAAATAATAATAGGCACCCTCCACCACCACGTAAATTTGTTCAGCTAGCTGCCGGGTATCCTGTTGGGCAAATGTAGTATCTTGATTCAATATGTCCTCCAAGGTCTTGCGAAGTGTCAGGTGCAAATCCTTGTAGGCCGCTCTTATGGATGGTTCCCTAAAGATCATGGCATAACAACTGTAAAATACGCCATCGTCAAACAACAAATTCCATTCCCTTGAAAACAAACGCTCGACCAGCACATGTACATCCAATTTGTGTGAAACGTTAAGATGTTTGATAATTGGTTCGTAAATCAACTGATAGTGTTCCAAAATATAACCGATCAATCCCTTTATCAACAAATCCTTATTGGGGAAATAATGCATGATGAGGCTGGGAGGTATGTCTAGGTGCTTCCCGATTTTTGCTATGGATGCATTTTCCAAGCCTATCTCTTTAGCCAGTTGATAGAACCCTTCAATGATTTCAAGTTCCCGTTCTTGTCTAATTTTCTTTTTCATACTACTTATATAGGTAAAAAACTTTAAAAACACAAATGAAAAAAATTATAGCTTACTTTTATCTGATTTGTCTTTTACTTAATATTGAATGAACATTCAATAAATATTTGTTAACATTGCCTTCATCTTTAAGTAAAACTACCATCCTACCTTGCAATGCAAAATATGCTACCCATTATTCCAACTGTAAAATTCTCCCAATGAAAACAAATTTACTTTATGCTAAAAGAAAGATTGCCGTCAAGTCCCTTATAAGTCTGGGGTTGACCTTTCTTTTGATGTCGGTGGGTTATGGTCAGCAGACCGTGACCGGTATCGTCAAAGACAAAGCGGAAGACCTGCCTCTTCCCGGGGTATCTGTTTATCAGAAAAATTCTTCCAATGTTGCCATTACCGATATGGAAGGGGTCTTCAGTATTCAGGTAAACAGCAATGAATCCGAGCTGGTATTTTCATTTATAGGCTTTGAGACCCAAACTGTGGTAGTAGGTGACAGAAGTATTATCAACATTACCCTCCAGCTAGAAGAAACCATCTTGGAGCAGGTGGTTGTAGTGGGATATGGGGTTCAGAAAAAAATCAACCTTACCGGAGCTGTGGATCAGATTGGTGGAGAGCAGCTCATCAACCGTCCGGTTGCCAATGTGATGCAGGGACTTCAGGGTGCCAGTCCAGGGCTGAACATCACCTATTCCGGAGGCAGACCAGGCACAGTGCCGGATATCAATATCCGGGGATTTACCTCCATCAACGGAGGAGGACCCTTGATCGTCATAGACGGGGTTGCGGGAGCGTATGAGGATTTATTACGCCTTAATCCTGCCGATATCGAGAGTTTTTCCGTATTGAGAGATGCCGCCTCAGCCGCCATATATGGAGCCCGGGCAGCATTTGGGGTAGTCTTGATTACCACCAAAACAGGTGGGGCTACCCAGACGATCAGCTACAACAGCAATTTTACTTGGGGGCGTCCCACAGTACTTCCCGTACCGGTTACAGACCCTTATATCTATTCCCGTGTAATGGACCAGGCAACCAGCAATACCCCGTGGAATTATATCAATTTCAATGATGCGCATTATCAGTGGGCTAAAGAACGCTCGGAAAATCCAGCGATTGAAGACGTTCGGATAGATCCCAATGATCCCAATAGGTGGGCTTATATGGGAAACAATAACTGGTATGACTATTTTTTAAATCCATCCAGTTTCTCCACCAATCAGAGCCTTGCCATCAGCGGCTCAGCCAGTGTCAACGACTTGCCAATCAATTACTATATTTCTGGGGATTATACCCGGGAAAATGGGATGAATAAGCTTGTTCCCGACTTTTGGGACCGATATTCTCTTCGAGCCAGAGTGAGTGCATCTCCCCAAAAATGGCTTAAGATCGACAACAACTTAAATTTGTATCAAACTGAAAGGGAAGAACCTGTTACGAACATTACGGATATCTATTTCTTGACCCCCATCGAAGTAGCTGAAAATCCGGATGGAACCTGGGCTAACACAGATGCCGGTAGGCTAGCAGCAAGACTTAATGACGGCGGAGGCAACCGGGAGAATATGTTTGGATTTCACAACATTATCCGGGGAACAGGCACATTGTTGAATGGTGACCTGACGGTTACGGGAAATGCCAGTTTCAAGCGGGAGCAGTGGAATTATGGATGGGAAAGAACCAAGTTTGATGTTGGGTATGGACCTAACGATATCCGTACAGAAGGAGGTGATGGGATGGTTGCTGAAAGAAACGGTTCCCTGCAAAATACCATCTTGGATCTGTATGGAAACTATTCCAAGACGTTTGGAATACACAATTTCAGCCTTTTGGCCGGATATAATCAGGAAAGTTATACATTCAGTTCCGTGGAGGCTGAAAGAAGGGTGCTCATTTCATCGTCCCTTCCCTATTTGGGTCTTACTACGGGTGATCAATTCATTACACCAGGTTACAGCACCTATGCTACCCGCAGTGTTTTTGGAAGGGCCAATTACACCATCAACAATAAATATATCTTGGAATTTAACGGGCGGTATGACGGGTCATCCCGATTCCCAAGCAGCAACCGATGGGGATTCTTCCCCTCGATTTCAGGTGCTTGGATCATCAGCGATGAGTCCTTTTTTCCCGGAGCATCGACTGGGGTAGCACCCACATTAAAACTCAGGTCTTCCTTTGGTAGCCTGGGCAACCAAAATGTTGCCAACTTCGGTTACATCCAGGCCCTTCCTACCGGCCTGTCGGGTAACCTGTTCAACGGTGACCGCCAAGTTGTTATTACCTCTGCTCCTCCTTTGGCGGTGGATCCCAATTTCTACACGTGGGAAAGAGTGGTCACTACCAACTTTGGGGTGGACTTGGGACTGTGGGAGGATAAATTTTTTGGTTCATTCGATTATTTTATCCGGAACACCAAAGATATGTTGACCAATCCTGTGGAACTCCCTGGAGTATTGGGTACTTCACCACCCCAGCAGAACGCCGCTGATTTGCAAACCAAAGGATGGGAAGTCAGCCTTTCCTACCGTACGCAGTTCGCTACCGGAAACCAACCAATTCAGTTTAGCTCCAAGTTCTTTGTTTCAGACTCGAGGTCATTTATCACACGTTTTGAAAACGAACAAGGCTTGTTTTCCAATTACCGCGTGGGTCAAGAAATAGGTGAGATTTGGGGATTGACAAATGATGGCTACTTCGAAAATGAAGACCAGATCAGTCAGCTGGATCAATCCGCCATTATACCTTGGGGCGCCTTGGATATAATTCCCGGATGGCCACGGTACGTTGATTTGGATGACGATGCCAAAATCGAACGAGGCTTCAATGAAAACGATCCCAGGGATCTGAGCATCATCGGAAACAGCCGCCCCAGATATCAATTGGGCAGTAATATAGACTTATCCTGGAATGGCTTTGACTTCTCCTTATTCTTACAAGGGGTAGGGAGACAGGACTATTACCCAAGGCACTACCTCTTTTGGGGTCCATATCAGCAGCCTTATGCCAATATTTATCCCTGGAACCTTGATTTCTACAGGGGACAGGCAGACAGCGAAGCCTTGCGGGCCAGGCATTCCCAATCCTATATCGACGCGGGACTGGCAGATGCCAATCTCAATCCTACCTATCCGGTCCTTCAGTCTTGGCTGGCAGACAATAATTATGGTGCTGGATTGGATATTCCCCAAACTCAATACCTCCTCAATGCGGCTTATGTGCGGATTAAAAACCTGTCAATCGGCTATACGCTCCCCTTGGAAATTGCCAGAAAGATAAAAGCCTCCCGCATCCGTATCTTTGTGACCGGGGAAAATCTGTACGAGTTTTCCGCCATTAAAAAGTTTGTGGATCCGGAAAGTGTGAATAACGGATTTGGCTGGTCCTATCCCTTCCAAAGAAGGTATTCTGGCGGCATCAATATTGACCTATAACCTGTTGAAATCATGAAAAAAACATTCCTATATATCGCAAGCATTCTTATTTTAAGCGCCTGTAACGACGATTTCATGGACAGGTATCCCCAGACTTCCATTGCTCCCGAAGAATTCTTCAAGACCGAAGAGGATCTGGCCCTTTACATCAACGGACTTATATCCCTGCCTGGAATGGGCCAGTATCAAGCCGACCAAAGCAGTGACAACATGGCAACCACAGGAGCCATTGAGATTAAAAATATCATGACCGGGGCTCCCAGCTCCCAAACTATTACGGGTGGATGGAATTGGGGAAGACTTAGAAATATCAATTATTTCTTGGACAACCTTTCAAATACCAATGCTTCTCCAGAAGCCCTAAACCATTTCGCAGGTATCGCCAGATTTTATAGGGCGCAGTTTTATATGGACATGGTTAAGCGGTATTCGGATGTACCTTGGTATGACCAACTGCTGTCGCCTACTGATGAAGAGCTATATAAGCCGAGAGACCCTCGAGCCCTTGTGATGGAAAAGGTAATGGAAGACTTGGATTTTGCTTCCACCCATGTACGGGAAGACGTACCGACGGGTAGTCCCGGTAATTGGGCAGTAAAGACCTTTTACGCCAGAACAGCCCTGTATGAAGGTACCTTTAGAAAGTACCATGATGAATTGGCCCTGCAACAAAGTGCAGGTGCCTTCCTTTCCAAAGCCAGAGACATCTCCCAGGATATAATCTCTTCTGGTAAGTTTTTCATCTATATGACTGGTCAACCTCAGTCGGATTATCACAGCCTATTCTCAAGCCAAAATCTAATCGGCAACCCAGAAGTGATTCTGGTAAACCCCTTCGACATCAACAAGGATCGAAACAGCAATATCAATGGTACTGTTTTTGGCACTTATGAACAATCTCCCTCAAGGGATCTAGTGCAAACGTATCTCATGCGTGACGGAAGCAGATTTACCGATAAGCCTGGTTTTGAAACGCTCCAATATGTGGACGAGTTCCAGAATAGGGATCCCCGCATGACCCAAACCCTGGTCTTCCCGGGATGGGTCAGGGTTCCGGATCCTGCTCCTTATGTTCCCTTGATGAACAGGAACTTTACAGGTTACTATCAGCGAAAAGGGTACAACAATACCACGGATAATATTGCCATCGGAAGCTTGGACGTTCCTGTTTATCGGTATGCCGAAGTATTATTGACCTTTGCCGAAGCCAAAGCGGAACTCAACGAGCTCACTCAGGCAGATTTGGACATCAGCGTAAACCTTTTACGTGCCCGGGCAGGAATGCCTTCTCTGGGACTAAATCAAGCCAATGCTTCCCCTGATGCTTACCTGATGGGGAAATATCCCCAGGTAAGTGGGCCAAATGCAGGGGTTTTGCTCGAAATCCGAAGAGAGAGACGGGTGGAATTTGCAATGGAAGGGTATCGGCACGACGACCTGATGCGCTGGGCGGCGGGTACACTGCTAGAGCGAATCCCGGAAGGTATGTATTTCCCCGGGCTGGGCAAATATGACCTGACAGGTGATGGCCACGAAGATATCATCCTTATAAACAAAGACAGCGCAATACCTACTGATCCGCAGAAAGAAAGAAATGAGTTGGGAACACTACTCGTTTATTACCGTGCGGGGACTGTCAATGACAATGTCACTGTATATCTCCGAAACGGAGCCAACGGAGGAACCCTGGTAACTGAAACAACTCCCCGCCAGTTTATTGACCCAAAATATTATTATCGCCCCATTCCCATCCAACAAGTAATATTAAACAGTAATTTGCAGCAAATCTTCGGCTGGGAATAAAACCTGACGGCTAAAACATATCGCTTCCTAAATGAATTATGCTTTAAAAACCACTCTCTTTGTATGTTTTATTCTTTTCCTGTCTGTTGGCCTGGCCAATGGACAGGAAAGAAAGACCCTCTTTATCATCCTGGATGGGATACAGCGAGAACTGCTTGAAAAAAATCCAACTCCAAACATCGATGAAATCAGCCGAAAGGGAGCTTATGTCCACGCCTACATGGGCGGCTTAAAGGGTGGATACTCCGAAACGCCAACAATCTCAGCAGTGGGGTACAACAGCCTCCTGACTGGCGTATGGTACAACAAGCACAATGTACGGGGTAACGACATCAGTCAGCCAAACTATAATTATTGGACCATTTTCCGTCATTTTAAAGCGGCCTATCCCCATAAAACCAGTGCGGTTTATTCCACCTGGCTGGATAACCGAACCAAGCTGGTGGGAGAAAACTTGGCAGAAACCGATTTTATTCAACTGGATTATCACTTTGACGGACTGGAGATCGACACCTTGAGCTTTCCCCACGATGAGGGCAGCGATTATATTCACCGTATTGACCGCAAGGTTTCGGAATATGCCGCCATGGATATCAGGCACAAAGGCCCTGATCTGAGTTGGGTGTACCTGCAATACACCGATGACATGGGTCATCAGTATGGAGTAAGTGAACAGATGGACCTGGCGATAAAAGAGGCCGACAGACAAGTAGGATTAATATGGGAGGCGATTAAATACCGGGAAGAAACCTTTCGTGAATCTTGGCTGGTCATCCTAACCACCGATCACGGACGGGAGGAGGGCGGTTTTGGCCATGGTGGCCAATCAGACGAAGAACGGGCTACGTGGATTGTATCCAGCGAAAGATTGAATCGACATGGTGGAGAGATTCCAGGAGTGGTAGACATATTTCCCACCATCTGCACCTATATGGATATTCCGATTCCAAAAAACCATGCCATGGAACTGGATGGTGTCTCGATGCTGGGGACACCCTATGCCGCCAAACTAGCCGGAACATTGCGTGGCAATGAACTTGATTTGCGCTGGAAAGCCTATTCTCCGCAGGATAATGCCAAGGTTTGGGTCACGGCCGGAAACCAGTTTCGGTTTGGGAAAACGGACATCTATCGGCTGTTGGGTGAGGTATCCTTAGGAGATGAACAGGCAACTTTGGATCTCGGACACGTATATCAAAACCTTAAGGTGGTACTTGAATTTCCTACCGGATATACCAATGTTTGGGTAAAGGCTGAATAAGCTTGAACGCAATGTTGGATGATAATTATTAGATGTATGTTAGTACTTTTCTATTAAATACTTCCATAAATTATTTAAACCAAGAATACCATGATTTATGGCAGAGATTGAAAATAGTATGGAAGGACAATTAGTGAACCGTATTTCTAATCGTTTTTGTTAAATAAATAATTCACACCGATTCTAACTTGACCTAGACTTGCCATAAATTGATCCGTATCAATAGCAAAGCTTTACCAGTTGACTCCGTATGATAAATCACCGATGCTTGCATCAAAAAACCATCTATTATTCGGGACAAATGAAAAGATCGGTCGGAAAGCGAACAAAAACCGAGTGTCCCTTGGATCATCTTGATATTGTAAAGCTGGCCGGTTTACATTTCCCGCCATTGCCTTTCCCTCCAAACTAAACAAAAATGTCTCCGAAAGCTTGAAGAACTTTCTTGCAAAAACTCCCCCTGAAAATCCATTATACTTTCTTTTTTCATATAGATTGTTAACAGGATTCAAATTGGCAAGACTATTTGAATAAGCCCCCAAAACTGGCCCAATGGCAAAGGATTCATTTAAAAAAACCGATCTGGCTATCTATAGAAAAATAGGTGGTTGGAGATTGATTACCTCCATAATTATCAGCCTTGTTGGCATTGTAGAGCATTAAACCACCGATTGATTTTGTTCCTTTTGAAAACTGTCCAAAAGCAACCAAAGGCATGAATGCCAAAAGACAGAGCATTTTTTTCATAAACCTTGGTTTGATTATTAGAGGTAAATTTCTGCAATAAACTAGAAATTAGATGGAATAATTTTGATGTTTGTTTATGGATTATGTCGCTATTTATTCCTTTATTAGATGCCTTACCAAGATACCCGTTGTCCATCCGAAAGCATGACCGGAAACGTTTCAATTCCCTGCCCGAAAGTAGGCCAGGTTAATTCCCCATTTTTCTAAGTCAATCTTGCCGAGGTGCCTGCGGTCAATATCCTTGGGTTCATCTCCTTGATTGGCAGAAAAAAGTATTTGAGATCCAGTGATGTCCATCCTTACATACTCCACCATTAATTTCCCCTTAGTAAGTTGGGTTTTTTGGCTTTCAGTAAGTTGGTATAAATGGGGCCATCCGTCTTCATAGGATAAAAAGACCAACTCCCCATTTGCCGTCCAATTCAGGTTGGCACCACCATTCGTTGAGGGATATGATCCTCTCAAAGTAGTTGATGACTGCCACCAAACTGAAGCGGCTCCTGTGTCTATGTCAGCAACCCATATTTCCCAAGGAGATGGGTGTTGCCCTAGCAAAGGCTTTGTCTCACCACTGCCGCCTGGCCTTCTGACAAAAGCGACTTTATCCCCTTGCAATGACCAAAATTATTGCTCGATTAGACTGTCGTTTTTTACTGCCTTAAGAAAACTATATTTTAAATTTTTAATATGTGGAATGATATTTGGATTAGGACTTTTAAAAGAAATGAGTAAAAGGCAATTTTTGGAATCACGTCCGCAAGGAACTGGTTTTAAAAGAAATTTGATCTTTCAGTCTATCTTTTTATAGTTAAATAATTAATTTATAGCCATTGTTTCCTTTATGACACCTAAAAGTGTAACTACCGCAGCTAACCTGATTGTGATCTTTTCAATAATCGCAATCGTATACGTTCTTCAGTCAATTATTATCCCGCTCCTATTTGCAATAATTTTTTCCATTATGATGTTCCCGTTATGCAACCTGTTGGAGCGGTGGAAACTTCCCCGAGCGGCGGCTTCCATCATTTCCCTTCTAGTTTTAATATTCATTATAACGGGAGCAGTATCATTACTTGTCAACCAGGTTATTGTCATCGGAAAAAATGGAGACGACCTGGCAAAAAATTTCCTTACAATATATGACTACATTACCAAATGGACGGAATCAACTTTTGGTATTGAACGGGGGGAGTTCACCAATAAAGTCAGGGAACAGGGACAAAGTGCCCTTTCCAACGCAGGCACCTATGTCCTTGCCGCCTTCAGTTCTGCAGGCGGTACATTGGCGAATGCTGTCCTGATACCCATTTATATTTTCTTTATGCTCTATTACCGGGATTTTTTCCAGGACTTTTTTATCCGGCTAAACAGTGGGACTCCCGCCAACAAAACACGGAGCATTCTCTTTGAATTATACGCCGTAATCCAAAGTTATTTGTTGGGAATGCTGACAGTGATGGGTATAGTGGCAATTTTAAATACGGCTGGATTACTTGTATTGGGTATTGACTATGCGTGGTTTTTCGGAATATTCGCAGCTGTCATGATATTAATTCCTTACATAGGAATTGCCATCGGATCAGTTATTCCTGCTCTATTTGCCCTGGCAACCATGGATAGCTATTGGTATGCATTGGGAATCATTATCTGGTTTCAAGTTGTACAGTTTCTCGAAGGAAATTTCATAACCCCCAACATTGTGGGGGGTAAAGTAAACCTTAACCCTTTATTCGCCATACTTTCTCTTTTACTTGGCGGTATGTTATTTGGGCTTGCCGGTCTGATCTTGGCTATTCCTATAATGGCCGTCCTAAAAATCATTTTAGGGTTAAATAAGAACTCCAAACCATATAGCTTCCTCATTGGTGAGCCGTCAAAGGATCACCTTAAAAAGGAGACGTTTTTAAACTGGTTTTCCAAGCATGAGGGTACGTCCGGAGAAATGGAATAGGCTTCATCCAAATCCGCAAGTTGGAATTGGATTTGGAACCTGTCTTATGGCTAACATACCAGCCGAAAGCGGCGTATAGGGGAAATTTATTGCGTACGAGTACGAGATGGGAAGGCTTAAAATTACACCATTTTTTTCGCCATTTTTCGGAAAAGATGGCTTCCACCAACCCATCTTCAGCCGCACCACTTCCCTACAGCCATAACATAATACCTCCAAATCCCACATCCGCTATGTACCTCTTATTAAATTTGATGTAAACCGTATCATCTTGGGAAGCTTGGCTGGACTATGACCAAATAATGGTTTTTGAATTTCATTTCTATTAAACTGAGTTGGAAGGTAGTTTGGAAAAAATAAATTCAATAACCCTTCTAGGATAGAATGAAATGAATTTTCAAAGGAATATCCCTATTTTTGAATATATTCAATTCATTTCCTATGAGATACTGTTATTTGATTGCTTCGATTTGTGTGTTTCTTTCCTGCGTGGAAAAGGAAAACCGCAAACCCAACGTTCTCTTTATTTTTGCAGATGACCAGCGATCAGATGCGTTGGGAGCTAGCGGGAATCCATACATCCAAACTCCAACGCTTGATCAGCTTGCCAAAGAGGGGTCCCGGTTTACCAACGCTTATGTCATGGGCGGAAATCACGGAGCAATATGTATGGCAAGCAGGGCAATGGTGCTCAGTGGTAAAAGTCTCTTCCATGTATATGACAAACTCAAAGACATCACCACCCTACCCATGCATTTCGGCAGGGAAGGATACCTGACCTTTGGAACCGGAAAGTGGCACAACGAAAAAGAGGCATTTGAGGCTAGTTTTAAGAAGGGTAAAAACGTTTTCCTTGGAGGCATGGCAGATCACTTTGCCGTATCCGTCAGGGATTTGTCCAATGATGGTACCTTAACCGAACCTGTAAAGCGGGGTTTTTCAACCGAGTTGTTTACTTCGGCTGTCATGGATTTCATTACTGACTATGCTGCCTCTGACCAAGAAGCTCCATTTTTTACATATCTGGCCTACACTTCGCCCCATGATCCCTATACACCTGCTAGAGACTATGTGGATTTCTATGCGAAAGGTTCCCTTCCCCTTCCGGGAAATTTCATGGGAACCCATCCATTTGCCTTTGACAACATGACCGTAAGGGATGAAAACCTTACCGGCTGGCCGAGAAAACCGGAGGTGATCCAAGCGATTTTGGCGGATTATTACGGATTGATCACCCATATGGATCGGCAAATAGGTGCCGTTGTTGAGTTGCTCAAAAAAAATGATCTCTATGAGAATACCATCATCATATACGCCGCAGACAATGGGTTGGCCATCGGAAGCCACGGTCTGCTTGGAAAGCAAAATCTGTATGAACACAGCACTAAAGTTCCCCTCATTATTAAAGGGCCAGGTATTCCCCAAGACAAGGAACTAGATGCCCTTGTTTATTTACATGACCTATTCCCTACCCTGACAGAACTTGCCGGATTGCCCACCCCGGAGGGAATAGATGGAAAAAGCTTGGTAAATCTAATCCAAGGCAGGGTTGAAGAGATCAGGAGTTCACTTTTTACAGCCTATCGACATACGGTTCGGGCGGTTAGGGACAGCGAATGGAAATTGATACGTTATCCGGAGAGGGACTTTTCCCAGTTGTTTGACTTGAAGAGGGATCCATTGGAATTAAATAACCTGGCTGCTTTGCCAGGATACGCCACCAAAATGGATTCCTTAACAAACCTGTTGAAAGAATGGCAAGTACTAAGTGGTGATACGGCAAGACTTACCATTGAAAATCCCCTACCACTGTCGTATGATCCCGCCACATTAGTCCGTCAGCCAGATCAGTGGCAACCTGCCTATACTTTGGAAAAATATTTTGTGGAATAATACCCGAAGACAACCAAAAACTTTAATACTTAGAGGATTAGGACTGCAAAAAATTAAAACTATTAAAATCCATGCAAGAATTATTTACTTGATTTTTCTATAATATTAAATATATATAATTAATTTTAATTATTTTATAACTTTTTGACCAGAATTTTTATTAATTTTGTTAAACTATTCTACCATATAATTTATTAACGTATCATGAAAAATTCTAGTAATTATCATTTATTATCTTTTCTTTGTGTGTTTGGATTCCTAGTCCTCGATGCTGGACAGGCAATGGCACAAAGTGACAATCCTGGCCCCAGATTTGGGATCAAAGGAGGATTAAATGCATCACAGCTCTACGTCAATCAGCCCAATGTGGAAGACGAAAACATGAAAATCGGATTCAATTTCGGGATATTCACCAAGGTACCCATCACAAGTTTTTTAGCTTTACAGCCAGAGGTATTATATACCAATGTTGGATCTAAATTAACTTATGGCGGATCTGATTTGGAAAACGTATTTGGCATTGAATCGGGTGAGGTTCGCTTCAATCTGAATTACATCCAGGTGCCTATCGCACTTGCCGTAAATATAGGACCGCTTAATGTTCATGCAGGACCTTACGTTTCTTATTTGCTTTCCGCCAATGTGAGGGACTTGAAGTCTTCAGAGTTGAGCGGAACAACTGTCAAAGAACTCGAAACCAGTGATTTCAATCGAATGGATTACGGTGTCGTTGTAGGTGTGGGATTTGACATTCAGCAATTTACAATAGGAGCTCGCTATAACCACGGGCTTAGGGAAGTGGGGAACAGTAGCCTGGCAGGCAACTTAACCGATAACTCCAAGAATTCTGTGGGCCAGATCTACATTGGCATTGGCTTTTAATTGAATTATCACTACCTGTAAAACCTGCTTTCCCCAGAGGAAGGCAGGTTTTTTTTTGCACATCCCGGCAAAAAAGCTTTATTTATGTTAATTTTTTCAAGAAATAGACTTTCAAATAATGAAATCCAGTAGCCCAGTTGCCTGAAAAGTACTTACATTTGGATAGAATTAACCAAGTTCTGCTCGCAACTTTAAATTATCAAATCAATCGACATGAAAAAACTGGTGTTATTTGTAATCCTAACCGTGATTTTTTTTACTGGATGTAATCAACAAAAAAATAATATTTCTGACCGTGAATCCCTACCTCGAATTGCCATAGCAGGTCTCGCCATCGAATCCAGCACATTCTCCCCAGCCCAAACTGAGGAAGATGCCTTTCTTGCACGCACAGGTGATGATATTTTCAATATGTATCCTTTTTTTTCCCCAGATTCAGTCAACAGGCAACGTGCACAGTGGTTTCCCACTTTGAGGGGCCATGCCATACCTGGAGGAATCGTAACGCGGGAAGCTTATGAGTCACTGGTCACCAAAACCTTGGACATGCTGAAAGAAAACCTGCCTTATGACGGCTTGTTTTTTGATATACATGGGGCCATGAGTGTTGTGGGGTTGGATGATCCGGAGGGAGATTTTATTATTCGCATCCGTGAGGTAATAGGTGATGAGACCGTTATTTCCACCTCCATGGATCTTCATGGAAGTGTTTCCTATAGATTGGCAGAGAACACCGACCTGATCACCTGCTACAGGCTAGCCCCGCATGAAGACGCCATGGAATCCAAAAAACGCACGGTGGACAATTTATTGGAGCGACTGGAAAGTGGCAAAGGCAAGCCTGCTTACAAAGCCTGGATTCCAGTACCTATTCTTCTTCCAGGCGAAAAAACCAGCACCCGCGTAGAACCCGGAAAAAGCCTATACGCCAAGGTAGATCCGGTAACCAAGGAAGAGGGCATAGTCGATGCCGGCATTTGGATTGGATATGCCTGGGCCGATGAACCCCGAAATCAGGCCTATGTCATGGTGACGGGGGATGACAAGGAAAAGGTAGGAAGTGCCGCAGAATACCTGGCCCAGAGTTTTTGGGACGTTAGGAATGAGTTTGATTTTATCGCACCTGTCGCTACCCTCAAGGAAAGCCTGGACATGGCCATTGCCAGTGACAAAAAACCGTTTATGATCAGTGACATGGGAGATAATCCCACTGCAGGTGGTGCGGGAGATGTGACCTGGACCTTGCATGAGGTGCTGGCAAGACCCGAATTTAAAAATGAAGACGGACCTTCTTTGATCTACGCCTCTATCCCAGGTCCTGAATTTGTGGAAAAAGCGGTTGCGGCTGGTGTGGGAAATCGGGTTGAAGGACTGGCGGGAGCAGCTGTGGACGACCGCTTTGCCCCCCCAGTGATGCTTTCGGGAACTGTCACTGCCATAGAGCAGGGAGATAGAAATGCAGAAACCGAAATAGTTGTTAAAATTGGAAGTATTTCTGTGATTGTTACCAAAAAGCGCAAACCGTATCACCGGGAAAATGATTTTACCCGACTGGGATTATCACCCAGGGAAAGTGATATCGTCATGGTGAAAATCGGATATCTCGTACCGGAGTTGTACGATATGCGAGCTGACTGGGTCATGGCCCTGACACCGGGAGGAGTAGATCAGGACCTGGATAGGCTTGGGCACAAGCGCATCAACCGTCCGATGTTTCCCTTGGACAGAAATATGGCAGATCCCGACCTCAGTGCCCAGTTTGTCCCTTTATCCCATAATTGAAACTTAATTAATGGATGTGGTATATCCGTTTAAAATTAGGGATAAAAACTCTAATTTCATATGTAACTGATTATAAACCACCTATCAGGGACGTTGTGAAAGGGTTTGCTTTTTCGCAAAAATAACAGTACTCTTGTCTGTAAAGAAGCTTTACCAGAAAGTTACCAGTAACTTTTGCCCTAAATACCACTAACTTTGTTTTCGAAAATATTCGGAATTTCTCTTCAACCGGAAAGGTTTGAAATAAAATCGAATTTCCCCGTGGGAAACCAAATACACAAAATAAACTAACTATTTCTAAATTAAAAAAAATAATCATGTCAAAAAAAGTCGTAACACTTGGTGAAATCATGCTTCGTTTATCTACTCCTGATTTCAAAAGATTTGTTCAGGCTGATTCCTTTGATGTCACTTATGGTGGTGGTGAGGCCAACGTGGCCGCCGCACTTTGTAACTATGGGCTTCAGGGTGTCTTCGTCACTAAAGTACCTGATAACCCAATCGGACAATCTGCCATCAACCATGTCCGGAGATATGGTGTTGATACACAGTTTATAGCTCGGGGAGGTAAAAGGTTGGGTATTTATTTTTTGGAAACCGGTGCTTCCATGAGGGCATCCCAAGTTGTCTATGACCGGGCTGATGCATCGATTTCGGATGTAGACGTATCTGAATTTGATTTTGACAAAATATTCGATGGAGCCGTATGGTTTCACACCACTGGAATCACGCCGGCACTAAGTGATAAAGCCGCCGCTTTGACCGAAGCAGCATTGAAAGCGGCCAAAACCAAAGGAGTAACTACATCTATCGACCTGAACTACCGCAAAAAACTATGGAGCAAGGAAAAGGCTAGGGAAGTGATGGCCAGACTTTGTCAATACGTAGATGTATGTATCGGTAACGAAGAAGATGCCGAAACCACGCTTGGATTCCACAGCAATGAAACCGATGTGACAAAAGGAGAGTTGAACCTTGATGGATACAAAGATGTATTCAGACAAATGAAGGAGAAATTCAACTTCAAATATATCGCCTCTACCTTGCGGGAGAGCTACAGTGCGTCTGACAACGGTTGGAGTGCCCTTGTCTATGACGGAGAGGAATTCTATCATTCCAAAAAATATGATGTGCGGATCGTGGATCGAGTGGGTGGTGGAGATTCATTTGCCAGTGGACTGATTTATGCCTTGGTTACAGGTATGCCGATGAATGAAGCAACGGAATTTGCGGTGGCAGCATCGGCTTTGAAACATACGATACCAGGTGACATGAACCATGCTACACTTAGTGAGGTGAAGGTCCTTATGGAAGGGGATGCCAGCGGTCGTGTACAGCGGTAGTAAAAGGTAAACCGGCAAAAAGAAAAATCAACCCTAACCAAAACAGTGCATGATCATCGATTCATTAACTAATGCAGACAAATACGCTTCCTTACATCCGCTGTTTGGAAAAGCTTTTGCCTACATCCGATCTTTGGACCTGATGCAGATAGAGCCTGGCAAACACGAAGTTTCAGGAGACGAAATAAAGGCCATTGCATTTGACAGTCCTGCCAAAACCGCCGAAGAATCCCTGGCAAAGTTTGAGTGCCACAACAAACACATTGATATCCAACTCTGCATTCAGGGATCCGAAACCATTGGTTGGAAACCTCGTGAAAGCTGTTCCCAACCCAAAGGGGACTACAACCCTGAAAAAGATGTGGCTTACTTCGGTGATTCGCCGGATATGTATTTTCAACTGCACGACCAGCAATTTGCCATCCTTTTCCCAGAAGACGTACATGCTCCCATGATCGGGGAAGGGACTATAAAAAAACTGGTTATCAAAGTTAAAATCTAAGGGGGTTAAACCTCTTTATTTGGTGCCATGGCTTGCTAAATTAAAACTTCCATTTCATATAACAGATCCGATGAAATGGATATTTTACCCCATAACGAATAATCATGAAACAGGAATTATTGAAACGATTACCCGAACAGGGAATATTGCCGCTGTATTTTGACAAAGATCCAGAAGTAAGTATGAACGTATTGAAGGCCCTCTACGCCGCGGGAATCCGAATGGTGGAATACACCAACCGGGGTGCGGCAGCATTGGAGAATTTCAAAAAAATGCGTGATCTCCGTGACAGGGAAATGAAGGATCTTTACCTGGGTATAGGCACAATTAAAAATGCTGCCATGGCGGAAACCTACATAGCTTCCGGCGCGGATTATATCATCTGCCCTGGAATCATACCCGAAGTGGCAGAAGCGGTGGATAAACACAACATGCTGTGGGTACCCGGCTGCATGACCCCCTCAGAAATCATCGCCGCAGAAAATTTGGGAGCCAAGCTAATTAAATTATTTCCCGGAGACATGTTGGGACCCAGTTTCTTGTCCTCCATAAAAGCATTGTTCCCCGACCTGTTGTTTATGCCTACCGGAGGTGTTTCCTTGGACAGAGAAAACTTGCAGGGCTGGTTTAAGGCTGGCGTTTGTGCGGTGGGAATGGGAAGTAAACTTGTCAGTAAGGAACTATTGGAAGCCAAAGACTATGACAAAATCCAAGAATTGACAAAACAGGCCATAGATACCATCAAAGAAGTTCGTTAACCTCATGCTCTGAGTTTTGCTTCATTCACAACCACAAGGCCCCATCAAACCGGGGCCTTTTAAATTTCCGTAATTGAATAATTTTTTGCGAAGCCTTTCTGACAAAAATTTTTTACCTGTATTTTTATCCCATCTCTTTTATTTTTGAAAAACAGTCTCAAAAGTTTCCCCTTGTGAATTGTTCCCTAAACTATGGGTGCCAATAAAAATCAAAAAAAATACCCTATCGCCAATAACCTATAATATGTATCAAGGTGAACACTGGTATGTAAAAACCTGAGTTCGAATGTTTTTTACACCTTAATTTGCAACCAAAACACCCAATCAACAAGATTTCTAAATGGCACCTCGAACCAAACTTTCGTAAAACAACTTTCCTCAAAAACTCCAGCGGAGTGGCCGATTTGATAGCCCTGGGTTTCAATCCAGGGTAAAAATAGAGCAAATCTCCCCGTTTTGGCCGCATGCCCCCCAATATGGCCAACCCATTCCCGCCAAAACCCCAAAACGGTTGATCTGACATCCCAGATTTAAAACTAAGATCGATATCGGAAATAATTTAACTGGATGATTTTATTGCGAGTTTGACGAATAATCGAACTCAGATTAAAAGTAACATTGAAGATATCTTACATATCACCGGTCAGTATGCCGAAAAATACCCCGATCGGGGTATTTTTTTTATGCATTTCATTCCCTACTTTCGTGAAGGTGATAACAACTTTTCTACAACAGGTTTTTAACAACATTTCGGGGAACTATTTAAGATTATTTTTTTAACCCCGAATCTAACACTAACTCATTGGAAGGAATTGTTCCAAAAACGGATTTCGGAATTTTTCTTTTGGGTCAAATTCGTGCAGCAGCCCTTTGAACGCTTCCATTTGTTCGTATTGATTTGCCAGATAAGCAGCGGATAGCGTAAAAAGTTTTCCCCAGTGAGGCCGCACCTGAAATGGTTTCAGTTCATTTTCAATTTTAGGAAGTAATTTTTGCACGTTTGGCCAATCCTGCTTCCAGGTAAAATGGATGGCTATACTATCCCTGCCATATGCCGGACTGAGCCAAAGCCCGTCTGTGGCTATGGATCTAATTTCGGATATCAACAAATGGGGAAAGATTTCATCGCCCATTCGATACAGGGCACCAATAGCCTCCACAGCATTCGCTCTGGGAACAAAAAACTCGGACTGGAGCTCTTTCCCGCTGCTTGGAGTAAAGTCCATTTTGAAATGCGGCAACCGTTCGTGCCAGGGTCCCGGCAGGCCCATTTGGGCGGTACAGTTCTCCGCTGAAATCTCCCTTATCGGATGTAAGTGGTCACTTGCAAGGGTGGCACCATAATAATCCGAAGCAACCCTGGGGATTTGCATGCCCTGAATTCGGGTTTTTTGCCACAACTGATTAATTCTTCCTTTTTGCCAGTCTGTAAATAGGCTGACACTGTATGCACTGGAAAATATTTCGTCAAGATGATTTTGCAGGGAAACTAATGGCAAGTCTTCATAAACAAACTGGACCACATCGAACGTTGGCAGAATGGATAGGGTGAGTTTTGTTACGATTCCCAAGGCTCCCAAATTAACAATCATCCCATTAAAACGCCCTACATCCTGATTTTTGGTTGACCGTATTCGATCACCATTTGCGGTAATCATTTCAATGCCTACTACTATGGAAGGAAGGTTTCCGTTGGTATCGCCGGATCCATGGGTACCTGTGGCACAGGCACCGGCAACGGAAATATGGGGTAAGGAGGCTAAATTATGAAGCGCAAAGCCTGATTCGTGGAGCTTAGCGGCCAATACTCCGTATTGCAAAGCTCCATTTATTGTGACAGTTTGGTCAACACGGTCTATCTCAATATTGTCTTCCAGCCTATCCAATGATATTTGCCGAAACGGGGTATCGGCAATGGAATTAAACGAATGGCGCGTTCCCAATGCCTTCACCTTATCATGGCTTCGTACTAGCATTTGCAGCTCATCCACACTTTCTGGCTGATCCAAAGCACGGGCCTGATAGGTGAGGTTACCTGACCAGTTTGACCGGGCAGGGTGTTGCTTGGAACTTTTACAAGACATCATGGGCATAAGGTAATTCCCCGCCAAGATCAGGGTAGAAGCTTTAATAAATTGCCGTTTTTGCATGGCTATCGTAAATCAGGGGAAAATACCAAGATCCAAATAACTGACGGCGATTCGCTCCAGTGCCACAGTAAACGCGGCAATCCGAAGGGTTTTAATTCCTTTTTCTTTTCTTACATTATTCATGTGGTGATAAGCTGTCACCATGGTTTCTTCCAAACCTGAGATTACCAGGTCTCTTTCACTGGCTCCCCTAATGATTAGGTCTTTTTCTTCGTTGGTAAAGGTATCCCCGGTAGCATGTTCTATACTGTTCATCAAAGCTTCATATTTTTTCATGTCATAGCGCTTCTCCAGCTTACCAAATGAAACCCTTGAGAGGTTCTTTAGCCATTCGAAATAGGAGACGGTAACCCCCCCGGCATTCAGGTACATGTCAGGAATGACCAGGACGTTCTTTTCAATCAAGATCTTAGCGGCTTCCTGCGTTACCGGACCATTAGCCGCTTCTCCAATTATTTTGGCCTGTATTCGATCTGCATTTTCCTTTGTGATCACATTTTCTAAGGCAGCGGGAACCAATATATCGCAGGGATAGGTAAGCATTTCAGAGGAATTTTCAACAAAACTACCCTTGGAATACCCTTTAAACCCCATACTTTCCAACTGGTATGATTTTAATGCCTCTACATCAATCCCCTCTTCATCATAAATCCCACCATTATACTCAGCAATACCAATGATGACAGCTCCTGCTTCCCGTAAATATTTGGCAGAATAATAACCCACATTACCCAATCCCTGAACAATCACTCTCTTTCCTTCAAGTCCAGTGGACAACCCCAGGATATCCATGTCTTCTTTTACGCTGACAGCCTCACGGATACCGAAATATACCCCCATACCTGTAGCCTCAGTACGTCCATCTATTCCGTGTTGGGAAAGCGGCTTACCGGTAACACAGCCCTTGGCATTGATTACATTTGGATTAAAAGCCTCATAGGTATCGACTATCCAGGACATCTCCCGCGCACCAGTCCCATAATCCGGTGCGGGTACATCTATTGCGGGACCAATGAAGTTTTTCTTTATAAGTTCAGAGGTATACCTTCGGGTTATCCGCTCAAGCTGAGTTACGGTATATTTTTTAGGATCGATGCTGACACCTCCTTTTGCTCCACCATAAGGTATATTCACCAAAGCACATTTGTAAGTCATTAACGCGGCAAGGCCCTTGACTTCTTCCTCGTCCACAAAGCTGCTATACCTGATTCCACCCTTTACGGGCAACTTGTGATGGGAATGCTGCACCCTGTATCCTTTGAGAACCTCGTAGGTTCCGTCATCATTGCGAAGCGGAAAATGGAATTTGTATACGCTGTTACATTCTTTGATTTGGCTCAATAAACCGGGATGTATATCCATATAGGCTGCCGCCAAATCAACTACTTTACATACATCCTTAAATAAACTATACGCTTCTTTTTCTTCAGGCATGTTGAACATTTTTTATATTATAATATGTCAAAGATTGGTAATTGTGAAACCATCTTCCAATTACCACAGAATGGTAATAAAACTATTCCTATACCTCTTCCCAAAGGTCAGCTTGCTTGTAGGGACTTCCCGGAATATCCGTAAAGAAACTTCCGTCAATAAATCGGAATTTGTGACCTATCTTTTCTATTTTTTGAAGGTCACTTGCATCAAGCAGTACATCTTTGGATGCAAGGTTTTGGATAATTCTCTCGTTGGTTACCGACTTGGGAATTACCACTATGCCCCGGTGAATAGCCCAAGCGATCAGTACCTGGGCAGCTGTAGCATCATGTTTTTTTGCGATTTCATGAATTATCGGTTCTTCCAAAAGGACGGGGTCATCGTCATTTCTTCTGCCCTTGGGCCTATCTCCAGATCCTAAAGGTGAATAAGCCGTTAGATTGACACCCTTACTTTTACAAAATTCCACCAGGCCATTTTGCGGCAAATAAGGATGTAGTTCAATTTGATTCATTTCGGGCATCTCAACTGCTGTCTTCAAAATTTCGTTGAGCTTGGCGATGTTAAAATTTGAAACGCCAATATGTCGTGCCAGACCGGACGCTTTAAGTTTTTCCATCCCTCGCCAAGTACCTGCAAGAGGAGCTTGGTCGTAGGAAAGGTAATCCTCTTCTCCTTTTGGAAACATGACCTCGCTTTTCAGAGAAACCGGCCAATGGATTAGGTAAAGATCCAGGTAATCCAATTTGAGATCAGCCAAGGTTTGCTCCAAACCGGAAGCAACTCGGTGTTCCTCATGGGCATTATTCCAAAGCTTGGAGGTTACAAAAATATCCTCTCTTCTAACCAATCCATCAGAAAAGGCTTTTACAAGCGCCTCTCCCACTTCTCTCTCGTTTTGGTAAACTGCGGCACAGTCTATGTGTCTGTAACCGGCCTCCAATGCCCAAAGAACTGCCTGATGTACCTCTCCAGGAGCTGATTTCCATGTCCCAAGACCCAGCATAGGCATTTTGTCCCCATTGGCAAACGTGGTGTGTTTCATAGGATTTTTTTTAGTTAATAGTTGATTTATGTTTATCCATTAAATTCTTCCCAGAGGTCAGTCAACCTATATGGGCTGTCAAACTTAATCCATGCGGGACCTGAGGTATACCTGTAAGGACCTTCGAGAAAGCCTATTTGTTCCATATCTTCCTCATCCAATTTGACGAAGATGGATTCATGGTTTTCCCTTAACCTTTGTGGGTTGACAGACTTTGGAATAACCGCAGTTCCTCGCTCCATACCCCACGATAGAACGATTTGCGCGGAAGTTGCTTTGTGTTTATCTGCAATTTTTTTAATGGTTTTACTCTCCAATAGAATGGGATTAGTGACCTCTCCCTTGTCTACCCGATAGGCTGCG